>JARXAV010000334.1 GCA_029865665.1 Flectobacillus sp.
GAGTGTGCAATCATGGCTAAATTGACATATTCACCTTCTGCAATGGCTTCTGATAATTCTACATTAATTTGATTTCCTTCTTCTTGTCCGTTCATTGTTCTAATGTGTTTGACTAATTTTCTTTCTCAAATTTAACGAAAAACCTAAGCTATTCAATGAATGCAATTGTGAATTTTGCATCTTGTTTTCGAATTAATGAATAACTTATACCCAAAACCTTCTATTTTATCATCAAAAATTACAAAATGATTCTTTTTCTATCTTTACTGCAAAAGTTAAAACAAAAAAATACCGTTAGAAACGAATTCTAACGGTATTTTTTAAAAAGCATCAAGCTTCAATTAGCTTATTACGATACCCAACGAGCTTTACGATAGCCACCAACTTTATCAGCTGCTTTGCTTTCTTTTGCTGTTTCTAGGGTTTGTAATTCTTCTTTCGAAGTCACTACGTAATCTGCATATTTACGAACACCTGTACCTGCTGGGATTAAGTGACCAACAATTACGTTTTCTTTCAAGCCATCTAAGGTATCAACTTTCGCACGGATAGATGCTTCAGATAATACTTTTGTTGTCTCTTGGAATGATGCCGCAGAGATGAATGAATCTGTACCTAACGACGCTTGTGTAATACCTTGTAAGTTTGGTTGCGAAACCGCAGGGTTTGCATCACGCACTTGAACAAGTTTCATATCACGACGTTTCAATGAAGAGTTTTCGTCTCTCAATGAACGAGCAGATACAATCATACCCACTTTCATTGTTTCTGAATCACCTGCATCTGTAACAACTTTCTTATCTAAGATTAAGTCATTCGCTTCACGTACTACAAAGCGGTCAACATTCTGACCATTCAAGAACATCGTATCACCCGATTCAACGATTTCAACTTTCTGCATCATCTGACGAACAATTGCCTCGATGTGCTTATCGTTGATTTTTACCCCTTGTAAACGGTAAACGTCCTGAATCTCATTTACTAAGTACTCTTGAACAGCAGTTGGCCCTTTGATAGACAAGATGTCTGAAGGCGTAATTGCTCCATCCGATAATGGCACACCTGCACGCACAAAGTCATTGTTTTGTACAAGGATGTGTTTCGATAATGGAACTAAGTATTTGCGTTCAGCACCGTCTTTCGCACGGATATAAATCTCACGGTTACCACGCTTGATACCACCTAATGTTACCACACCGTCAATTTCAGAAACGACAGCAGGGTTAGAAGGGTTACGAGCTTCAAATAATTCAGTTACACGTGGAAGACCCCCTGTAATATCACGAGTTTTACCCGCAGCACGAGGAATTTTCGCTAAGATTTGACCTGGCTTAATTTTAGCACCATTGTCGATTGCTAGACGAGCTGCTACTGGTACGTTGTAAATAACAGGTTCTCCGTCTTTTACATTTACGATGATAGCAGGGTTTTTCGTTTTATCTTTCGATTCAATAATTACTTTTTCTCTTAACCCTGTTTGTTCATCGGCTTCTTCCTTATAAGTAACGTTTTCCTCGATTGCATCGAATACGGCAATACCGTCCACTTCAGAAAGGATTACCGCATTATATGGATCCCAAGCACAAATTTCGTCTCCTTTAGCGATTGTTTGTCCGTCTTTCACACGTAAGAATGAACCGTAAGGAACGTTGTTTGCAATAAATACTTGGTTAGTATTGTTTGCGTTAACAATTTGAACCTCACCCGAACGACCCATAACGATATCCACTGGATTTCCATCTGGATCTATTGATGCTACGGTACGAACTTCTTCAAACTTAATGATACCGTCAAATTTCGCTTTGATAGCTGCATCTAAGGTAACGTTTTGGGCAGTACCCCCAACGTGGAATGTACGTAACGTCAACTGCGTACCTGGTTCACCAATTGATTGTGATGCCACAACCCCTACAGCTTCCCCGATACCTACCATTCTACCCGTCGAAAGGTTACGTCCATAACACTTAGCACAAACACCATTACGAGTTTCGCAAGTTAATACCGAACGCATTTCGATTGAGTCGATAGCCGTTTCATCTACGCTTAATGCTGCCTCATCACTGATTTCTTCACCAGCTTTGATTAACAACACACCTGTTACTGGATCAATTACATCGTGAATAGCCACACGACCAACGATACGTTCTGATAACGGTTCGATGATTTCTTCGTTGTCTTTCAAGGCTGCAATCTGAATACCTCGTAATGTACCACAGTCATCTTCATTCACGATTACATCTTGAGCAACGTCATGTAAACGACGAGTTAAGTAACCCGCATCGGCTGTTTTCAAGGCTGTATCGGCAAGACCTTTACGAGCACCGTGAGTTGAGATAAAGTATTCTAATACGTCAAGACCTTCTTTAAAGTTCGAAAGGATTGGGTTTTCGATGATTTCACCTACCGAACCAGCTAAGTTCTTTTGAGGTTTCGCCATCAAACCACGCATACCACCTAACTGACGAATCTGCTCACGAGAACCACGAGCTCCAGAGTGCATCATCATAAAGATGGCATTGAAACCTTGTTTGTCGTTCTCCATTTGCTTCATCAAGGTATCGGTGATTTTCGAGTTCACTTTCGTCCAGATGTCAATAACTGCATTATAACGTTCGTTATCCGTAATTAAACCCATTAAGTAGTTATCGGTTACGGTTGCCACGTCTTCTGTAGCTTTCTTAATCAATTCAGCCTTTTCTTCTGGAACGATGATGTCACCAATACCCATTGAAAGACCTCCTTTAAATGCCATTTGGTATCCTAATTCTTTGATATCATCCAAGAATTTCGCTGTACGAGAAACGCCAGAGATTTTGAATACCTTAGCAATAATTTGCTGTAACTTTTTCTTAGTTAACAACTCATTGATATATCCTACTTCTTCAGGAACACAAAGGTTGAATAAAATACGTCCAGCAACCGTTTCTACCATTTCAGCTTTTAACGTACCGTCATCTTGACGAACGTTTGCTTTTACAGTGATGTTAGCGTGTTTCGATACTTTACCTTCGTTCATACCGATTACTACTTCCTCAAAACCGTAGAATTTCAAACCTTCACCTGGCACACGGTATTCTGGAGTATCTCTACGACCTTTCGTTACGTAGTATAATCCAAGAACCATATCCTGAGATGGTACCGTAATAGGAGCACCATTGGCAGGGTTCAAGATGTTGTGAGAACCCAACATTAATAAAGAGGCTTCCAAGATTGCTTCTTGTCCAAGTGGTACGTGTACCGCCATCTGGTCACCATCGAAATCGGCGTTAAATGCCGTACAAGTCAATGGGTGCAATTGGATTGCTTTTCCTTCAATTAATTTAGGTTGGAATGCTTGGATACCTAAACGGTGTAGCGTAGGGGCACGGTTCAAGAGAACTGGGTGTCCTTTCATTACATTTTCCAAAATATCCCACACTACAGGGTCTTTTCTATCAACAATTTTCTTGGCAGATTTTACCGTTTTCACGATACCTCTTTCAATCAATTTTCTGATAACGAATGGTTTGAATAATTCGGCAGCCATATCTTTTGGCAAACCACATTCGTGCATTTTCAATTCAGGACCTACTACAATTACCGAACGACCAGAATAATCGACACGTTTACCTAGTAAGTTTTGACGGAAACGTCCTTGCTTACCTTTCAACATATCAGAAAGGGATTTCAAGGCACGGTTACCTTCTGAACGAACCGCATTTACTTTACGAGAGTTATCGAATAATGAATCGACAGCCTCTTGTAACATACGTTTTTCGTTACGTAAGATTACCTCTGGAGCTTTGATTTCGATCAAACGCTTCAAACGGTTGTTACGGATAATCACACGACGGTACAAGTCATTTAAGTCAGATGTAGCGAAACGACCACCATCTAAAGGCACAAGCGGACGTAATTCTGGTGGAATTACTGGAACCATCTTGATAACCATCCATTCTGGTTTGTTCTCGATACGAGTACCTGCTTCACGGAACGCTTCTACTACTTTCAAACGTTTCAAGGCTTCTGCCTTACGTTGTTGAGAAGTATCGTTTGCCGCTGCATGACGTAAGCTATATGACAAGTCATCTAAGTGACTACGTTTCAATAACATTTCCAAAGCCTCAGCACCCATCTTAGCGATAAATTTCTGAGGGTCTTCGTCAGGAAGTAATTGGTTTTCACGAGGCAATTTGTCAACGATGTCCAAATATTCGTCTTCTGTTAAGAAGTCCATTTTGTTCACACCGTCTTCTTCTTTAACCCCAGCTTGTACTACGACATATCTTTCGTAGTAAATAACTTGATCCAATTTTTTTGTAGAAAGACCTAACAAGTAACCAATTTTGTTAGGTAAGCTACGGAAGTACCAGATGTGTGCAACAGGAACAACCAATTCGATGTGTCCCATACGCTCACGACGTACTTTTTTCTCAGTAACCTCCACACCACAACGGTCGCAGATGATACCTTTATAGCGAATACGCTTGTATTTACCGCAGTGACATTCCCAGTCTTTCGTTGGACCGAAGATTCGCTCACAGAACAAACCACCCATTTCTGGTTTGTAAGTTCTATAGTTGATTGTTTCTGGTTGAGTAACCTCACCGTGTGAACCCTCAAGGATTGACTCTGGTGATGCCAACGAGATAGTTACTTTTTGGAAGTCACTATTTAATTTTCTATTCTTTTTGAATGACATTTTCGAGTATGTTTGTAATGAAAATGGTTCTATTGATTATTTGAAAGTCTAGTCTAGCTAGTAAACATCTTGGAAATACCTTTATGTAAGGGTTTCTCGTAGAATTGATACACCAGAACAGACACTGTTACACTTAGTAAGACAAATACCAAAAAGTTGATATTCGTATTCAGCATTCCATACCTTGCGAACAGTCGCTCTGAAATCGCAGCTAATGAACCCTGTAACAAATAAAGAGCATAACTTGCTTTACCTAAAAGTACCAGAAAGTCCCGTTTAAAATATTTTACGGTGAAGTTCTCGTAAGTAGAAGCAAAATAGATGAACAATAGATAATGGGGTACTTGTAATGATTCAAAACCAAAATGAGGTTTGCCTATTAGTTCGCTTATAATTACACCTAACAATATCCAGTTACTAATACGACTCCATTGTTCGATGTTGGAAGCAGTTTTCTTAAACAAAAATGCCAGACAAACACCTAAAAGAAACGTTGGAGTATGTAATACAGGATGTAAGCGTAAATAAAAACGCTGTTCGTTTAGTAAAATAAAGATGACATACATGGCAATCTGAGTAACTGCCCAGAGAATCATCATTGATTTCAAAATTTTACTAGCCTCCCATTTCCTAATATAGCCTACACAAAAAGGGAACAATACATAGAAAAAAGCTTCGCACGAAAGCGACCATGATGGAAAATTGATAACACTGGTATCAAACCACCCTTGCAATAAGGTCACATTCAAAAAAATACTTGCTGTACTATATCGTATTGTTCTTGTTGCGTAATACTCAATGGCTAAACTCAATACTAAAGCGAACAGATACACTGGATAAATCCGAGCAAAACGAGCAACGAAATACTTTTTCAACTCTGTTGCCCCTAATGTCTGAAACCGATCATAATAACTAATGCCTAACACAAATCCAGAGAGTGTAAAAAAATACGACACTGCAAAAAAATTGTGAAACAACGGCACAAACCAATTATCATTTACAAGCTCAACTGGTTTAAAATGAGAAACCAA
Organism: Flectobacillus sp.; assembly: GCA_029865665.1. The sequence continues at coordinate 5,713 of JARXAV010000334.1, forward strand.
TATAATAAAAGCAGATATAAATCGTGTAAATGTTAATTGTTCTAGTCTTAAAGGTTTCATACAATCGGTTTTAAATACCTATTCAATCAGTTGGTGAATCATACATCAGTCAATTTATAGGATGTTACATTCTTATAACACCCTATAAATTTCCTTATCTAGTTATTACTCTAATGTAATTTCCAATGCTAAACCTCTCAATTCGTGAATCAATACGTTGAATGATTCTGGAATTCCTGGTTTCGGCATACTTTCTCCTTTAACGATTGCTTCGTAAGCCTTAGCACGACCTACCACGTCATCAGATTTAACCGTCAAGATTTCTTGTAAGATATTCGCTGCACCAAATGCTTCTAATGCCCAAACCTCCATTTCACCAAAACGCTGACCACCGAATTGAGCTTTACCACCCAATGGTTGTTGTGTAATTAATGAGTATGGTCCGATTGAACGTGCGTGCATTTTATCATCAACCAAGTGACCTAATTTCAACATATAGATAATACCTACTGTAATTGGTTGGTCAAACATTTCTCCTGTTAAACCATTGTACAAGTAAGTACGTCCCCATGCTGGAATACCTGCCTCAGCTAATTCTTTTGCAACTTCGTCTTCTGTAGCACCATCGAAGATTGGAGAAGCGTATTTTCTGCCTAGTTTTTGACCAGCCCAAGCCAATACGGTTTCATAAATCTGACCGATGTTCATACGTGAAGGTACCCCTAGTGGGTTCAACACGATTTCTACTGGAGTTCCATCTTCCAAGAATGGCATGTCTTCATCACGTACAATACGAGCTACTACCCCTTTGTTACCGTGACGACCCGCCATCTTATCACCTACTTTCAATTTACGTTTCTTAGCAATATATACTTTCGCTAATTTCACGATACCTGCTGGCAATTCGTCTCCAACTTCTAATGTAAAACGCTCACGTTTGTAACGTCCTACGATTTCGTTACGACGAACATTGTAGTTTTTCACTAAAGCCAACAATAAGGCATTCGTTGAATCGTCTTCCGTAGCATTTTCCAAAATTAAGTCAGCCAATAAGTTAGCCTCCTCTGGAACACTGTACGAACTATCGTCACGATATAAGTTTTTCGCAGGGAATAAAGCATCTACAATGTTACGTTCTGATAATTTCGTTCCATTTTCGATGATTACTGTACCAAATTTGTGTTTGATACCTCCGCTGATTTTGCCGTCTAACAATTCAACCATTTTACGAATCATCACCGAACGAATCGCTGTTAAATCGTGGCTTAGTTTTTTCGTTAGAACAACTAATTCTTTCTTCGCTTTATCACGCTCGTCTTTATCTTTCTTAGGACGACTGAACAATTTCGTATCAATAACAACCCCTTTCAACGATGGAGGTGCTTTCTTCGAAGCATCTTTCACGTCGCCAGCTTTGTCACCAAAGATTGCACGTAATAATTTTTCTTCTGGTGTTGGATCAGATTCTCCTTTTGGTGTGATTTTACCAATCAAGATATCTCCTTCTTTCACTTCAGAACCAACACGGATAACTCCGTTTTCGTCTAAGTTCTTAACCGTTTCTTCTGCAACGTTTGGAATCTCAGCGGTTAATTCTTCTTCACCACGTTTTGTATCACGAACTTCTAATTCAAATTCTTCGATGTGAATCGATGTAAAAATATCGTCACGAACAACTTTCTCAGAAATTACAATCGCATCTTCAAAGTTATATCCTTGCCAAGGCATGAAGGCAACTTTCATGTTACGACCTAATGCCAATTCTCCTTGTTGAGTTGCATAACCTTCACAAAGAGCCTGACCTGTTTTCACACGTTGTCCTTTTCTTACGATTGGCTTCAAGTTAATCGTTGTATCTTGGTTGGTACGACGGAACTTGATTAACGGATATTCTTTTGTATCTCCATCAAAGCTCACCAAATATTGTTCTGGTGTCATGTCGTATTTCACAACAATTTTGATTGAGTCAACATAAACGATTTCACCGTTTCCTTCTGCTACTACTAACGTACGAGAATCTAGTGCTACGCTTTCTTCTAAACCTGTACCTACGATTGGGTTTTCAGGACGTAATAAAGGTACGGCCTGACGTTGCATGTTGGATCCCATCAAGGCACGGTTGGCATCATCATGCTCCAAGAAAGGAATCAATGAAGCGGCAACCGATACAATTTGGTTTGGAGCAATATCCATCAACTGTGCATCACTTGGATCCACACGTGGGAAGTCACCCTCAAAACGTGCTTTTACACGATTCGATTCAAATGCACCTGTTTCGTCATAAATAGCATTAGCCTGAACGATGTTCTTACCATCTTCTTCTTCTGCCGTCATGTAGGTTACTTCGTCAATCACTACTTTACCGTCTTTAATCGTACGATAAGGAGTTTCGATAAAGCCCATTGAGTTGATTTTTGCGTGAACGCAAAGTGATGAAATCAAACCAATGTTTGGACCCTCTGGCGTTTCAATCGTACAAAGACGACCGTAGTGCGTATAGTGAACGTCACGAACCTCAAAACCTGCACGCTCACGAGATAGACCACCTGGCCCTAGTGCCGAAAGACGACGCTTGTGCGTAATCTCTGCCAATGGGTTAGTCTGATCCATGAATTGTGATAACTGGTTCGTTCCGAAGAATGAGTTAATTACCGACGATAAGGTACGTGCGTTAATCAAATCAACTGGCTTAAAGTCTTCGTTATCACGAACGTTCATACGTTCTTTGATGGTACGAGCCATACGAGCTAAACCAACACCAAACTGAGCGTATAATTGTTCACCAACTGTACGAACACGACGGTTTGACAAGTGGTCAATATCATCGACAACGGCTTTAGAGTTGATTAGACCGATTAAGTATTTTACGATAGAGATAATATCTGCTTTCGTTAATACTTTCGTTTCCATCGGAATATCATGACCCAATTTCTTGTTGATACGGTAACGACCAACTTCTCCTAAATCATAACGTTTGTCAGAGAAGAACAAGTTTTGGATAATGTCACGAGCAGTTTGTTCATCTGGAGCCTCTGTGTTACGTAATTGACGGTAGATTTGTTCAACCGCTTCTTTCTCAGAGTTTGATGAATCTTTTTGTAACGTATTATAGATGATGTTATAATCGTTCACGTTCATATCTTCTTTGTGAAGAATGATTGTGTCCAAACCTGCATCTAAAATCGTTTGAATATCGTCTGAAGAGATGGTAGAATCACGTTCTAACAATACTTCGTTACGGTCAATAGAAACTACTTCACCTGTATCTTCATCTACGAAATCTTCTTGCCATGAGCGTAAAACCCTTGCAGCTAAACGACGACCAACTGCTTTTTTCAAGTTTGTTGGATCCGCTTTGATTTCTTCAGAAAGACCAAATAAATCTAAGATTTCTTTATCTGAACCGTATCCAATAGCACGTAACAAGGTTGTTACAGGGAACTTTTTCTTACGGTCGATATAAGCATACATGACGTTGTTAACGTCTGTTGCGAATTCAATCCAAGAACCTTTGAAAGGAATGATACGAGCAGAATATAATTTCGTACCATTTGTGTGACGGCTCTGAGAGAAGAATACCCCTGGAGAACGGTGTAATTGAGAAACAATAACACGTTCAGCTCCGTTGATTACGAACGAACCACGTTCGGTCATATAAGGGATATTTCCTAAGAATACCTCTTGTTCGATTGTTTCGAAATCCTCGTTATCGTCGTCATTACAAATCAAACGAAGTTTCGCTTTTAATGGAACTGAATAGGTAAGACCACGGTCAATACACTCATCAACTGAGTATTTTGGAGGGTCAACCGAATAATCGATAAATTCAAGGACAAAGTTTTCACGAGAATCCGCAATTGGGAAGTTCTCAGCAAATACTTTAAATAAACCCTCGTCATTACGATTCTCGGCAGGAGTTTCTAATTGGAAGAACTCCTGAAATGACTTTACCTGAATATCCAAGAAATCTGGATATTTAAGTAGATTCTGCACTTTAGCAAAAGAAATTCTGCCTGTGTGTGTCAAGTGTGCCAAGGTTGCTAAATTTTGAAGTTTCTAATTATTGTTTATCCGTCAATTGAGTACGTTTGTTGTTGAAAACAAACCCTAAAAATCAACCAATAAAGGGCGAATTTCGCCACAAAAAAGGAAGCCTCGTAGATGTGAGTAGAATGATTCCCTTTGCTATTCTTCCTACGAAAAAAGAAAGTGTTTCAGAATCAACTACTTATTAACCATGAAGTACAATCACTGGTATTACAATAGCCCACAAAGGTACTGCATTTATCTCTGACTTTCAACAGTTTGAATCGTTTTATTTATCACTATTCAAAAAAAACAAGGCTGTTTTATGTAAATTCTATATTATTTTCTTATAGAAAC
>JARXAV010000352.1 GCA_029865665.1 Flectobacillus sp.
AAACTCAATATATAGCTGTATTTTCCCTTTTTTAGTAAATCCAGCTTTCCACTTTGTAATCTGAAAGTTCTTAATGCGAATATACACAGGTTTTTGACCAACCCAACGAGGCATCGCTTCCGAAAAAAAATCATTTAATACGAACGACAAATGCTGACTTCCCTTGGGAGAAGTAACCCTTAGGGAACGTACACTATCTTGCGAAAAAACATTTGAGATACCCGTCTGGTCAATCACATCCTTCACATAAAAATTACGATCGGGCATATTCCAGTAGGTAGGTGTCAATACCACTGTTTCTTGTCCTAATGCACAGAGCGAAACAAGAAGGTGACATATAAGACTATTAATAACTACTTTACGTTTCATCTGAATAAGCATTTATAAACCCAGACTTCTGGCTGATGTAAACTTTGATTAATGAATAAATGGCGGATATAAAGAATAAAATTACGATTTTTCTATCGGATTATACACTTATGATGTATTAATCGGATTGAGGTCATTTATAGTCCTTGAAAGCGTAAAAAAAAGCCTATGAGATTTTTTCTCATAGGCTTTTTTGAAAATTATATTGCTGACCAATAGCACTCTTAGTGACTATATTCTGGCTGTTTTTCTAAATCAAATAATTCTGTTAATACATCCACCAGTTGTTCTGCTTCACCACGTTTGCAGGCTGCTTTCAATTGAAGTACAGGTAATTTCATGATTTTTTGAACAATTCCCATCGTAATTTTCTCCAATTTTTCTGATTCACTTGGTGAAAGATTTTTCAGATGACGAGCCATCTCTTCTTTACGAATTTGTTCAAGAGCATTTTTCAATTTGTTGATTGCAGGAGAAACGACCATTTCTTTCGACCAATCTTCAAATCCAACGATTGCCTCTGCGATAATTTCACGTACATGAGGAATTGCATCAATACGGCTTTGTAAGGCTTCATCAGCACGCTGACGTAGGGTATCAATGTTATAAACTAATACACCCGCAAATTCTTCCAAATTATCTTCTACACTTCTTGGAACAGATAAGTCGATAAAATATTTGAAGGTTAATATTTCCATTCTAGCAACCATTTCTTTCGTTACTAGCGGTTTATCGATTAGGACAGATGAAATAATAACATCTGCTCTTTTGATTTCTTCTTCTAAATCTGCAAAATCAGCCACACGAAAATCGTGACCTTGAGCAATGCGTTCTGCTTTAGCACGAGTACGGTTCATCACGGTAATGTCCCATTTTTTCTCTGCCATATTTTTGCAAACATCTATTCCAATTTCACCCAAGCCTAAAATCAAAATTTTAGGAAGAGCTATTAACTGTGTTACCTCTTCTGTTAGAGCTACAGCTGCGTACGAAGTAGAAGCTGCACCGTCACGGAAAGACGTTTCTTGAGCCACTCGTTTATTTGCGAAGAAAATTGTGTGCATTAAACGATGTAAGAAAGGCCCGGCCAAGTTCAAATCAGCCGCAATTTGATACGACTGTTTTACTTGATTAGGAATTTGTAAGTCACCCACCACTTTTGAGTGCAAACCTGTTGCCACTTCAAACAGATGTTGGATAGCCTCTAACTGTAGATTGAATTGCTCGAAATATTCAAAATATTCACCTTTATCTACAATTCCTTTTTCAACTAACAATAACTTTATGATGTCTGCATTATGATTTTCATCTGCGACATAATATACTTCGGTGCGGTTACATGTTGAAACAATCAATGTTTCATTGATATTGAATAAGTCTCTGATTTTCAAAGAAAAATTCTTTATTTCGTCTTCATTAAGAGCCACTTGCTCTCTCACCGCTAGAGGAGCTGACTTGTATGACAAACTTAGTGCCTTGAATTGATTTTGCATCTTTCCTTTACTATTCTTCACACAAAATTACAACATGATAACGCAATAATGATTGACTTTTTCTCTAATTTTATTAATGAATTCTAATTTAGAATCAATATAAACAAAAAATGAAATTCCATTAATGAATCTTAGAATTTTACAATTTCAAAGAATTAGTACCTTGTGGTCATAGCGTTAATGAGATAAACTTGAATGAGTGTTTTTATGACTAAAATGTGTGGTAGCCTTGTAGCCTAAATCGAATTAGTACAAACGAGCGATTGCTGCACGGAATTACGTATTAACAACAAAACAGTTACGTTAGGATTTCAACTGCTTTTTGCTTGGTTAATGACGTTGACGTTTAGAAATACCCGAAAACTGTATGCGATTTACGATGAAAATGACGAAGTAAAGATGATTCTTGTCGTAGAAAGAGATGATTTTACTTTGCTCCGTACCTATTAGCCAATTCGGCACGGAGCAAAATATAACTTATTGACCTACAATGTCGGCTCTCATACCACCCAAAGCGGTTAGTAATTCAATTTTAGCTTTCGACTGTACGTTGTATTTCACCAATGAAGCTGATAAATCCTCTACTAAAGCATTGAATTGAGCATCGTTAATATTCATTCCTTTGTGAGCTGTCTTCATATCTAAACCTGTATACTTTTCAGTTCCGCCTGAAGCTTGACCTACTTGATTAACTAAATTTACTTTTAATTTGTTCAATCTAGCTGGATCTGCTGCTGCTGCTGCAAAGAATTTATTGATACGAGCATCTGCTGCTACCTTTCCAATAAAATCATCAATTACCGTTGTAATACCTGCATTCTCACCTAAGCGAGTATATAATTTTACAGGGCCTTCAACAATGTCTGGTTTCATAGCAGCCAAAGCAGTCAATAATTCTGTTTTTTCAGTAGTTGGAACTTTAAACTTATCTAAAGCCAATACTAAATCTTCCACAAGAGCATTAAAGTGAGACTCTTCAACTCCCATGTTTTTGTGAGAAGTTTTCATGTCTAAACCCGTGTACTTTTCTGCACCACCTGTAGCCATCCCAATCTGATTGATCAAATTGTTACGTAATTTTGTTAAACGTGCAGGATCTCCAGCTGCATCTGCAAAAAAGGCATTGATGCGAGCATCACCAGCAACATTCGTAATAAATTGGTCTATTACGGCTGAGATAGCAGCATTTCCACCAAGACGAACGTAAAGCGATTGCGTAGGGGTAGCAGTTGCATCCTCATCTTTTTTGCACGAGCTTAACACGGCAACTCCTGCAAGCAAGAGTGCTGCTCCAATCTTCATTGTTCTTTTCATCGTAGTAATTTGTTAATACTAATTTTGTCTTTCACCTATACAGCCGCCCGATTACTGTATAAAATGAGGTCTTTTTATGGATCAAAACGGGCAAAAAGGGAAAAAATGAGGGCAATTAGGGAAGTTCACCCTCACAGGTAATTAATAAGGAAAGTATCTAGTAATCAATATTTTATAGTGTCATCTAACACATAAGGCTTTTTTCATATCGGTAAAAAAGTCGATATAACCCATTGGAATAGGACATTTTGGGCCATCAAATTTTGAGAACTCGATTTTTTCTGGGGCAAGGTGCTGATTTTCTAAAATCATACGAATTGCAGCTTCCGAAGTTGCTGTTGGATGATACGTTGCACTAACGGTAGCTGTGGAACGATTGACCGTAGCAGCGGTGATACCTTCAATAGTACTGAGCTTAGTAGCCAAACTTGCACTGTCTTGCGACGACATCGTGTTGCTTACATTAAATACTGCCAATGAAATGGGTTCTAGTTTCAGGCGGTCAGCCAACGAGGGTTCTTCTAAATTAGCGTAAATAAAAAATACGACAAATAGACTAACAAAAGTTATTAAAATAGTTCTTGAAATTCGTTGTAGCGTGTTCATGATACTGAGCGTTTTTTTCTGTTCTGCTCATATCTACGGGAAGGATTGACGATTGGATTTAGGGAGATTGAAAAATTCTTCTTAGTGAGGAGTATATGGCTATAAAAAGATTTATAAGGACTTTCTCTGTGGAAGGAACTATTCCACTGAGGTTCGCAGAGTAGCATGGAGATTCACAAAGTTTATTTCTCTGTGGAACTTGGTGATTCTCTGTGAAACTCAGCGGTAGAAGAAACTATTCCACTGAGGTTCGCAGAGTAGCACGGAGATTCACAAAGTTTTTTTTCTCTGTGGAACTTGGTGGTTCTCTGTGAAACTCAGCGGTAGAAGAAACTATTCCTCGGAGATTCACAAAGTTTTTTCTTCTCTGTGTACCTTAGTCGTTCTCTGTGAAACTCAGCGGTAGAAAAGAACCAACTTATTTAATGAATGCCTGCGTCTCGGTAACTCAATTTTCCGCCTTTTCTTTTTGAGAAAAAGGCTTTCACTTCTGCCACAATTGATAAAGCGACTTCTTCGGGTGTTTCAGCCCCAATATCAAGACCCACAGGATAATGAATTTTATCTAGCTGTTTTTCATCTGTAATCGCTAATTCGTCTATCATTTTTTGTCCCCTTTTTTTAGGGCCAAGAATACCAATATAGCCCACATCGGTTGTCAACAAATAGGCAAGAGCTTCTTTGTCATAATAATAGCTATGCGAAAGTAAAATTGCCGCTGAATACTTCGTTACAGGTAATTTATCTGAGAACTCCTCTTTTTTACTATAAATTAAACAGCTTGCTTCATGAAAGCGTTTGGGCGTAATATGGGCAATACATTCGTCGGTAACAGTCACTTGAAAACCTACTTGTTTACCAAGACTTACCAACGGAAGGGCATCGTAACCAGCTCCAAAAATTACCAATTCAATATCGGGCTGAATGACTTCCACAAACAAGGTATAATCATCCAGTGTTAAAATACTCGATTGTCGAGTCGCCGCCTCTTCTAGTTGTTTTCGTTCAAAAAACGATTCCATCTCCTCCGTAACAGCAAATCGTTTTCCGATAGGTATCAAGTCAGACTCCGAAGCAATGACGGTTGCATACGTAATCGGTTTAGTATCGTTAACCAGCTTCGCCAATAATTCTATCAGATTGGTTGGGCTTTGATGTTGAAGGGGTTCTATCAATATTTCAATAATTCCATTACATCCTAAGCCCAATCCAAAGGCATTTTCGGCATCGTCCATCGTATCATAAACCACAATACGGGGGATTAAATCAAGCATTACCTGACGAGCTTTCCGAAGTACATCTCCTTCTAAACAACCACCACTAACCGCTCCTATCCAAGTACCATTATCGACAATTAACATTTTTGCACCAGGACGACGATAGCCCGAACCATGCAGTTTTACAACAGTAGCCAAAGCAACTTTACGTTCTGTGAAATTTAGTTGTTGATAGGCGGTTATGATTTTCCGTAATTCGTATCTCATGCTTTTAAAGCTAAAAACTGTTTATCAATGATAAGCTACGAGAGTTACCCGTATGCTTATCATTTTAATTTCAACGAGTTAAAACTCATTTAAGTACCTCGACATATTTAACCGTATATGTACATAGAAAACATAGTTATTTATAATTTGATAATCAATTACTTATGTTTACTACATTCTTAA
>JARXAV010000109.1 GCA_029865665.1 Flectobacillus sp.
TAATTACACATTGGTAAATGGAATTAAAATCCCAAGTCCAGATAACAAATATCGTTACGTGCCTTTGGATATTTTCCCGTCTGATTTATTGAGCCGTTTGGAAGTAACCAAAACCCTAACGCCCAATCTGGAAGGTGATGCCGTGGGTGGTGTCGTAAACATGGTGATGAAAGATGCACCTACGGAATTAGAAATTAAAGCGAACTTGGCTTCGGGTTACAATGAACTGTTTTTGCATGACGGTTTTGCCAGTTTCAATAAAGGGCAAGTGGCTACGAAATCGCCTTATGAAATCAATGGAAGCTCTTATTATGCGACCCCAAACGACTTTTCAAAAGCAACAACGGCTGTCAAAACACAACAGCCATCGCCAAATATCGTGGGTGGCTTATCCATCGGGAATCGCTATGTTCATAACAAATTGGGGGTCATTTTAGCATTGAGTTACCAGCATACCAACCGTGGAAGCAATAGTAGCTTTTATTCTTCAACGGTTTATGATACGGAAAAAACATCACGGATTACCAGTTTGGCAGAACGCAAATTTTCGGATCAACAAGAGCGTTTAGGAGTGCATTTAAAATTGGATTATCGTCTGAATGCCAAGCATAAATTTCAGTGGTATAATGCTTATATGAACCTTCAGAATAGTCAGGTCAGAGAAACCAGAACAACGGATTTCTCCAATGGCGGGTATGACCCTGTTTTAGGAAATGCAGGTCTAAGTTTTGCTACTCGTTCTCGATTAACTCAGCAGCAAATTATGAACAGTACCTTACAAGGGAATCATAGATTGTTAGACAAATTGACCTTTGACTGGTCAGCTGTGCTTTCTTCTGCCACGAATGCTACGCCTGATAATACTTCGATTACGGTTTTAGGAACTCGTAAAAACTTCGTCGAAACAAAGACGTATGCTTCTCAAATGACTCGTCGTTGGGAACATAATTCAGATAACGATTATGCGGCTTATTTGAATTTGGTGTACCTAACCAAATATCAGGGTAACAGTCTTGAACTGAGTACGGGAGGTTTGTATCGTAACAAAAAGCGAGACAATTTTTATAATAACTACCAGTTTCAACCAAGTAATTTATACGCTCTTTATGGTAAAGATTTTACTGCTAATGAAGACCTTACGTGGAACTTGAATAACCCAAGAGGTTCGGTGGCTTCTGCGTTAACGTATAAGGCATCAGAACAAATTGTTGCGGAATATGTCATGGCAAAATTGCAACAACAAAAACTACAAACCATTGCAGGGGTACGTCTGGAGCATACGAATCAAGGATACGAAATGCTTTTCCCTTTGGGTGAATCAAAACCAACGGGTAATCAGATTTATACCGATATATTACCAAGTGTGAATGTTAAATATAGTTTAAACGCTAAACAGGTGCTTCGTGCTTCGTATTTCCGTTCGATTAACCGCCCAGGCTTCTTTGAAATCGTACCGGGGAAAGTCGTAAATGAAGAGTTTCAAGAACGTGGAAATGCTGATTTAAAACGTGCTATTGCGGATAACTTTGATATTCGCTACGAACTATTACCCAATCCGTCTGACCAATTGTTAATGGGAGTCTTTTATAAATTCATAAAAGACCCCATTGAATACGCCCTCAACGTGGATGAAACTCGTGGACAAGATGTCTATTATGCACCAGGGAATTATGGAAATGCAACGAATTTGGGCTTGGAACTGGATTACATCAAATACATTAAAAACTGGGGAATTAAGGCAAATTATACTTATACCAATTCGTCGATTACTACCCAAAAAATCATTCGTGAACGCAATGCTAACGGGGAACTCTATACAAAAAATGTAGCTCAAACTCGTCCTTTGTACGGACAGTCAGCTCATATTGGAAATGTTACGTTGCTTTATAAAGATACCAAAACAGGTTGGGATGCCCAGTTGGCGGCCTCTTATACAGGCGAGCGAATCAATACCGTTTCTCAATTTTTGGATAATGACCTTTGGCAGGAAGCCTTTATCCAAATGGATGCCTCGTTGGAAAAGAAAATCGGTACAAGTTGGGTGATTTTTGTCAAAGCGAATAATTTGTTAGACACCCCTTTACGAGTTGTCATTAAAAATACAAACCCCATAAATAACGACATTAATCTGGATACTCGTAACGCCAACAGCACACTGATTCGTCAGGATTATTACAAACGCTCCTTCGTCGTGGGGCTTCGTTTCAAATTGTAAAAGTCGCAATCGTAATTCTTAAATCGTCACTGTACTTAAACTTTAATAAATCGACTCTTTTATTAGGGTCGGGAAGAAATTCATTTACTCAGTCAATAACTCCTTAATTTAATCTAATAATTAATTTTCAACATGAAAAAGTTACTTCTATTATCCATTTTTGCATCCTTTTTAATGACAGGTTGTAATTCATCGGACGTTGCTCCTGCCGAAAAACTAAGTGTTTCAGGTGAAGTTTCAGGAACTTGGAAAAAGGGTTCTATCATTACGGTGAACTCAGATTTAATAATTCCAGTCGGAAAATCATTAACCATCGAAGAAGGCGTAAGTATCGTAATGGATACGACAAGTAAGCCAGAATTCATTGTACAAGGGAATTTGTATGCGTTAGGTACATCGGCAAACCCAATCAAATTTTCTGTTCCAGAAACGGCGAAATTGGCAAAATACAAATTTGGACAGCTTTGGGGAGGAATTCTTGCTGCTAAAACGTGTACAGAAATGGTGTTGGACAACGTGATTTTAGAATATGGTGGAGCTGTAACAACAGAGGCATCTACGTCGGTAAAATTAGGTTTATACAAAGCTGCAAGTGGTGAGTTTGATCCAGCATTATGGTTCTCTAACACAGCAGGAAAATTGGTAGTAAGAAATTCAACGATCCGTAACTGGCGTGACGATGCTACGTATATTGAAGGTGGTAGTGTGATTTTTGCAAACAATGTTCTTCATACAACTGGTTTGAGTGGTGGTGAAGGCTTCAATATCAAGTCGGGTGTCGTAGCGGATATTGCTTTTAACTTGGTGTATAGCACCAATACAAATGCACTAAAATTATCAAGTACTGGTGGGCGTACACCACAAGCAATCGTGGTTGCCTACAACAATACCATTGTAAATACAGGTTGGAGAAGACCAACTATTAAAGGTGGTTCAATCTGGGTAGAGCAAAGTGTACGTGCAAAATTGTATAATAACTTGATGGCAAACTGTCGTTTCGGAATTAAGAGAGATACCAAGCTTCCAGAAGATACAGCAAGTAGAGTGTCGAATAATTACTACTATGGCTACACGCAAACGGCGGTTGACCAGTTTCAAAATTCAAAAGAAATCTTATCGGGAACGAAAGAAATTAAAGGAACGAAAGCAGACGAAAACGATCCATTATTCGTGAATTATCTTAAAAGTACCGATTACTTAACGGCTGATTTATTAGCTACTTGGGATTTCCACTTATCGGCTAATTCTCCAGCATTAGGCAAAGGCTTAACTACGTTTACTCGTAATTTTAAAGATGGTATCGTCATCAATGGTGTTACCTACAAATCGCCAGACCCAGCAACTTACGTTGGTGCCTATGGTACAAAATAACCTTCATCAGTAAATTTTTGATTAATTTTTGCCTAAACACCAAGTCGAAAAGTAAGCCTTTTTAGGGTAAACTTGGAAGAGCTTGGTGTTTTTTTAACCTTTCGATGTATGCGTATTATCCCTTTTTTAGGTATGAGTTTATTATTTGCTCAGGGATGTAGTTCTCAAGTAAATAATCAAAAAGTTATTTCGCCGATTGTGATTACGGAAGCCGTAAAGTACGATACCGACGACCCTGCCGTTTGGGTAAATCCAGCCGATGCGAGCAAAAGTCTTATTTTAGGAACAGACAAAAATCAAGACGGAGCTTTGTATGTGTTTGATTTACAAGGAAAAATCATTCAAGATAAGGTAGTTAAGAATCTACAACGCCCCAATAACGTAGATATTGAATATGGATTTTTATTGGGAGGAAAAAAGACAGACATTGCCGTAGTGACCGAACGTATGACCCATAAATTACGTATCTTTTCCTTACCCGATATGAAACCGATTGATAGGGGAGGGCTTCCCGTTTTTGAAGGAGAAACAGGAGCAGAGTTCAGAGATTTAATGGGTATTTCTTTATATAAAAATCCTCAAGGAGCTATTTATGCCATTGTAGGACGTAAATCAGGGCCGACGAACGGTGGTTATTTGTGGCAGTATTTATTAGAAGATACTGGAAAAGGAGAAGTGAAAGCTACATTAGTGCGTAAGTTTGGTACATACAGCGGGAAGAAGGAAATCGAATCCATTGCCGTGGATGACCAATTGGGCTATGTCTATTATTCGGATGAAGGGGTAGGAGTTCGTAAATACTATGCAGAGCCTTCCAAAGGAAATGAGGAATTGGCCCTTTTTGCTAAAACAGGTTTTTCAGAGGACCATGAAGGTATTTCCATTTATCAGCTCACCCCAACAACGGGCTATCTGTTAGTGTCGGATCAGGGAGCAAATAAATTTCATGTTTTTAGTAGAGAAGGAGCAAAAGGAAATCCGCATGAGCATTCTTTATTGAAAGTAGTAGAGGTAAAAGCCACTCAAAGTGACGGTTCTGAAACGGTTGCAATTTCATTTGGTAGTGCTTTTCCTAAAGGACTTTTTGTAGCTATGAGTAATAACAAAACGTTTCATCTTTACCGTTGGGAAGACATCGCTGGGAAAGAATTGAAAAGTAGAAAGAAGTAAGTAGAATAACTCGATACCATCGTAAACACTAGGATGGTATCGAGTCACTGCCTTTTAAAAATAAAGCCAATGCCCTTTAAACTGCCCTAAAGAATTGTATTCGAGTGTAGGAAAAGGTATTTTAATGAAGTTGAGTCCTTCAAAAACGGCTTTCATAAATTTTGATTTGGTCGGGATTTTACTCCAATCAATGTCTAATGAAAGGAAATATTGACGATAACGTTCGGTAGGCGGAATACTTACCCCTCTATAGGAACTGAGGTTCGAAAATTCGCCAAACATACCATTCGCTCCATAACCTACGGCAACATTCACCCACGAAGGAAGTGTTGATTTAGGAAGTAGGTGATTCAAATTTCCGCTAAACCAGTAAGTATGTCCATTATAGTCATAAAACAAACTTTCCAGTGCATCGTGTCCTAAGTAACCGTTGGCTTGGTTTGCGTAAGGAGAGCGGTTAAAACTGAATTTATAACGAATAAGTTGTTCATTGAACAATAATTCTTGCCCGATAATCAGAGCCGAACCTGCTGTATTGGCTAACATATCACTCCATGAAAAGCCCCATCCTTCATAGTAACCATCAAATACTTCAATCGGAGTTTGTAAAATAATGCCCATTGTTGCTCCATATAACAGTGCTTTGTTCTTTTTGACTCCCGCATTTCGAAGCATCGAGTAACCAATGTAGCTTTCCAGATAAGAGCCAAAGAAATGCCCAAATTTATCTACTTGTAAATAGCCCTCACTGTCGTTGTAAAGATGAAATGGAACGGGCTTGGAGTCTTTGTACCATATAAAGTTAAGATAAGACATACCGCCAAGATAAAAGCCCGATTCAAGTAAAATGGCTTTGGTAAGCTTCGCTTTATTGAGAGGAGGCGTAGCTACTAATGGAGTACTAGCTGCGGTACTATCAGGAGTACAATAAACACTATAGTCAGCAATAAATAGGAACAAAAGGAATACGTATTTTTTCATGATTTTGATAAAAAGGTTAAACCTGTTTAAACTTTCGTAGAACCACGTGCGTAAGCAATGAATATATACTGTTTGAGCGTAGCGAGTTTACATATTCTTGAATTTTTTGCGGCCCGCCGCTGCGGTTACTTTTTGTTTCAAGACAAAAGTAAGGCTAAGAATTAATCAAAGAATAGTATTTTTTAGAAAGTTTAAACAGCTTTTGTATAAGAAATAAGAGTTATTCAATTAGGTTTAATACAAAAATAGCCAAATTCTTGGAAGAATTTGGCTACAGTAACGTAATGTCAAGGTGTTGGTCTTAGTCAACAAATCTAAACAAACGATTCCAACGAATTTTGCTTAGGAATGATTTGTTCGGGTCTAAAGACATCCAGATAAATACGGCTTTACCAACGATGTGGTCAGCAGGAACAAAACCAAAGAAACGAGAATCTTCTGAATTATGGCGGTTATCACCCATCATAAAATAGTAATCTTGTTTGAATGTATAAGTACTCACCGCTTTACCGTCGATACTCACTTTATAGTTTTCGATGACAACATTTTTGTTTCCTTCGTAATTTTTGATAACGTATTTGTATTTATCAATATTTACTGAATCCAACTTAATTGTTAAGCCTGCTTTCGGAACTTGAATAGGGCCATAATTGTCTCTGTTCCAGTTATAAAGCGGTGAACTCATTGGAGCATCTTCTTGATGAATAATATTTGAACCCACTTCCATTCTAGCTCCTTTCGGATACATATACGGAGCAACTTCTACCACGCCATCCATTTTCTTAATCGTAGCAATGTTATCCTCGCTCGTATTGATGATGTACAGATATAAACCTTTTTTAGCATCTACCGAGTCAGGTTGGAAAGGACCAGATACGTTATTATTTTCATGCCCCATGGCATCAACTCCGTTATAAATTCCCAGTTCTTCAAACGGCTCAAGGTTTTCAATCGCCTTCTTCGTTTTTAACGAATAGTTGTGTTGCATTTTCACGGGATTCACCGCTGCTTTTCCGTTTAAATACAACTGCATATCCTTAATTTCTACTACGTCTCCTGCAACCGCTACACAGCGTTTGATGTAATACGTACGTAAATCAACAGGAGCTAAATTTCCATTTCCGTCCACATCTGCCGAGAAATTGGGTACGTTAAATACTACGGCATCGCCACGTTTTACTTCCGAAAACCCAGGTAAGCGATAAATCGGTAAATCTAACCAAGTTAAGTAAGAAGGTAAATCTGTTCCCCAAATCTTTTGGTGCGTCAATGGCATTTGAAGTGGCGTTTTAGGAGTACGCACCCCATAATGTAATTTGCTCACAAACAAGAAATCGCCAACCATCAAGCTACTTTCCATAGAAGAAGTTGGAATGGTGTATGCTTCAAAAAGAAAGAATCGGATTAAGGTCGCAGCTACTACTGCAAATACCACAGAATCTAACCATTCACGGAGAGCAGATTTCTGGGTAACTTTTTTTTCAGCCATTGTTTATAACTAGTTATTTAATTGTTTTTTTTAAAAAGGCAAGTAGGCAACGAGGCACGTAGGCAATGAGTGAGTGAAAAGTTTAAAGTTAATGAGTTTAAACTTTTCACTTTGTGCCTCCTTGCCTCCTTGCCTCTTTGCCACTTTGCCTTCATGCCTCCTTGCCTGATACACTCAAACTAACCTAAATTCAATAAATCGTTCATACCCAAAATACCTTTTTTATCAGCCACAAATTCAGCAGCAATCACAGCACCTGTTGCAAAACCAGCACGACTATGAGCTTGATGAAGAATTTCAATTTGGTCGATGTCCGAAATGTATTTAACGATGTGTGTGCCTGGTACTTTTCCTTCACGAGCAACCCAAATCGGCACTTGATTATTTTCTGGAATTTCGCAATTT
>JARXAV010000177.1 GCA_029865665.1 Flectobacillus sp.
GAGGAATTGCCACTGCAATCGGTTTTTCTTGATATACAGAGGCATCTGTTGAATATAATAACTTGACGGCGTTGTGTTCCGTTGAGTTGTCAAAATAGATAGATCCACTAAGTTCTTCTTGTAATTCGATGAAATCACTAAGCGTTATTTTTGTCTTCATTGTTGTAGCGTACTCTTCAAGTAAAGATGGTAATATTGATTGTAGTAATGGGTAATATAAAATCGGCTAATAAAACGTTTCATCTGATACTATGACCGATTTTTGGTAAACTGTTTTAGTGGATTTTTGAATTTAAAAAGGCGTTAAAACATAGATGAATTACATCATGCAATATACACGTTGCACTTGGTTCTTCAAACCCTTGTTATTATTTATAGGTAAAAAATCCAGATTATACCTACCAATTACTCATAAACAAAAATGGTGCAGAAACGTTAGCCTCAGCAAAGAAACTCCCAATCTTGTATATATTTTACCATCGTTAACTCAAAACTAACCACTAATCATAAATAGCTTTA
Organism: Flectobacillus sp.; assembly: GCA_029865665.1. The sequence goes on from JARXAV010000177.1 coordinate 520, forward strand.
TTTCTGCCATAGTAACATTATCTTCGATTGTTTTTATGTTAGAATAATCGTAACGTATAAGTTTATACCTTTTCGGTGTGTAATCATCGTATAGGCTCAACAACCAATGAAACTACTCAGACAACTATTTGAAAGCCTTCGTTTTGCTTGGCAAGCTCTTACTGAAAATATCCTTCGTACAACCCTGTCTTTGCTAGGGGTGTCGATTGGGATTTTCTCCATTATTGCCGTTTTAACGTTGGTGGACTCTATGAACAGAAGCATTACCACCGAGTTAGAATCATTTGGAAAAGGGGTAGTTTATGTGGGTAAATGGCCGTGGATTTTTTCAAATAATTATCCTTGGTGGAAATACCTGAATCGTCCTAATACCCGATTTAGTGAATACCAATATTTGAAAGAAAAAGTAGATAGTCGTCAGGCAATTGCCATTATGGATAGGAAAGGTGGACTTACCTTCAAAAATGGGAGTAACAGTTTGAATGCTACCTTAACAGGATGTTCGTTTGAATACGATAAAATACAAGAAATGAATGTCGTTAAGGGACGATATTTTGTCGAAAAAGAAACCGAAAGTGGGGCATCTTCCATTATTATAGGTTCTACCATTGCAGAAACCCTTTTTGGAGATATAGACCCAATTGATAAAGAGATTAAAGTAAATGGCGTAAAGTTTAGGGTCATTGGCGTACTGATTAAAAAAGGGAAAGATTTACTGAGCAGTTTGGGAGACGATGACCCCGATGCTCAGGCATATATTTCTTACAGAACGTTTGCTAATATTTTCCAAAAAGATGATCCTCAGCCAGATATTGCCTTAAAAGCACTTACATCCGATGTCGGTGAGTTTGTTCTGGAAGGTGAAATAGAAGGCTTAATGCGAAATATCCGAGGACTAAAACCGTTGGACGAAGACAACTTTTCCATCAATCGACTGGATGGCGCTACCAAGTTTTTTGAAGGAGTTTTTGGCGTACTGACCCTTGCAGGTTGGGTTATTGGCTTATTTTCGATGCTGGTAGGAGGTTTTGGAATTGCCAACATTATGTTTGTTTCGGTGAAAGAACGGACTAATATTATCGGAATTCAGAAATCGCTTGGAGCAAAAAACTATTTTATTTTGGCTCAATTTTTATTTGAAGCCATTTTCTTGAGTTTACTCGGTGGTTTGGTTGGGTTATTTTTGGTGTATTTAATTACTTTCATTCCCATTCCAACATTCCCGATTGTTTTGTCTGCCAAAAATTTAATTTTAGGAGTAGGCGTATCAAGTGTCATCGGAATTCTTTCTGGAATTATTCCTGCGTGGTCAGCAGCTAAGATGGACCCTGTGATAGCGATTCGCTCAAAGTAAAATTTCGTTTATTGAGGCTTAAATTCTTTGATTAATGTGAAATGTATGTAATTTGATGCAAAGTAATTGCAAACTAAATCAAAGTTTTGCAATTTTGGAATATAACTGCGTAATCACTTTATCTTATAAACCGATATTTATGGCATTCAACGATCAATTACTTTCTGCAAAGCAAACGACCATGAATTTTTTTAGAAAATTAGTAATAGGCTTAGTTCTTTTTCTGGTATTGTCTTTAGGCATTAGTTACTTATTAACTCGTTTCCCTTATTCAGAGGGTGAAAGAGCTGGAGTTGTTTCTAAGTTATCAAAGAAAGGGTATTTCTTCAAAACAATCGAAGGAGAACTTAATGTAGGAGCTCAAGGAAGCGTAGGAAATATGACGAATAACCTTTGGGCTTTCACTGTGGCTGATAACGACGATGTGATTTCAAAACAATTAGAAGATGCCATGATTACAGGAAAACGAGTATCGCTGCATTATGAACAACGCTATTTGAAATTCTCATGGATGGGAGACACAGAGTACTTCATTACGGGTGTGAAATAGGATAGGCTTTTTTGCGAAGCTACGATAACAATGAGCCTTTGTGGAAACGCAAAGGCTTTATTTATGCGTAACATCAATGAGTAAGTAATAATAAAATGCTTATGCTGACGTTATCAAGGCAGTAATAATTCAACAAACGGTTGATACTTTTACTATCCCGTTTCGTCTAATGAATGGAATGAGTCTTTATCGTAACTCATCCCTTCATCTTAGTTTTTTAACCGATTATTAATTCGTTCTTAAAATGAATCAGCAAGATTTAATCAGCCGAGTATTAAGCTCTTATTTTTTTAAAAAAGCAACCAAGAAGGCAGGTAAATATGGCGTTGGCAGTGTAGCTCTTCTTGAATTATTGAGAGAAGTGTTAGTCAAAGCAAAACACGTGGGAGATAAAGAGGGGAAAAGTATGGGAACTGTCGTATTAGACCGTTTTAATACGCTTGGTCGTTTGGTGAAAGCTTATGTATCAGGCACATACAGAGTAATTCCTTGGCCAACGATTCTTAAAATTGTAGCGGTCTTTATTTATTTCATTTCGCCGATTGATGTAATTCCAGACTTTTTGCCCATTATTGGATTGAGCGATGATATTGCTCTGTTAGGCTGGCTTTTTAGTTCATTAGCAAGCGACATTGAGGCCTTTGAAGCATGGGAGCGAAGTGGGGTAATTAAACTTGGTTAAAGAAAACCCATAGACCCTTGTTACGTTTTAAAAATCAACTGCTATCTTTACAAAAATTTTAACTCATTACTGAAATGGAATTAACAGCAATATTATTATTCTTAAACGGTTTAGGTGGCGGTGAATTGTTACTTATCGGTTTGGTTATCCTACTTCTTTTTGGTGGTAAAAAATTGCCAGAATTAATGAAAGGCTTAGGAAAAGGAATGAAAGAGTTTAAGGATGCTCAGAAAGATATTCAAGAACAAATCAGCAAAGGTTTGGATGATGATGCTAAGAAATAATTAATTCTTTTAATTTACGAATACCTCAAATTGCATAGTTAACGCCTCATTTGCTGTTAACTATGCTCTTATTTTTTATAGTCACGGCTATAGTACAGGAATTGAACTACGTATGAAAAACTATACAACACTAACCGAAATACAACAAGATTTAAACACAGGAAAACTTACTTGTATTGAACTAGTTAATTTTTATCTTAAAAATATTGCAGCAAAAAATGCGACGCTAAATGCTTTTTTAAACGTTTTTGAAGAAGAAGCCTTAGCCAAAGCTGCCCAAGTTGATCAAAAAATCAAGGAAGGAACAGCAGGTAAATTAGCTGGTTTGGTGTTAGGAATAAAAGACTTGCTTTGTTACAAAGGTCACGTGGCACAAGCAGGGAGTAAAATATTAGAAAACTTTGAATCGCAATTTAGTGGAACTGCCGTTCAACGTTGTGTAGAAGAAGATGCCATCATTATCGGTTCACAAAACTGTGATGAGTTTGGGATGGGTTCTACCAACGAAAATTCAGCGTATGGTATTTGCTTAAATGCTTTAGGCGAAAATCGTGTAGCAGGTGGGTCTTCGGGAGGTTCTGCGGTGGCTGTTCAGGCAGATATGTGTTTTGCATCGTTGGGTACTGATACAGGTGGGTCTGTACGTATGCCAGCTGGTTTTTGTGGATTAGTGGGCTTGAAACCAACCTATTCACGGGTGTCTCGTTGGGGCTTAATTTCGTATGCTTCTTCTTTTGATTGCATTGGACCTATCACTAAATCGGTAGCAGATGCCGCTTTGTTGCTTGAAGTTATCGCAGGTAAAGACGAACAAGATAGTACGGTTTCTACGATGCCAACGGATGCGTATGCGGATTTGAAACCTTCAAAGACAAGTTATAAAGTAGCCTACCTTCGTGAAGCCGTAGAAAGTGATGGTTTGCAACCAGAAGTAAAAGCGGCAACAATGGCTAAATTAGAGGCATTGAAAGCAGAAGGACATACCGTTGAAGCAGTGGATTTTCCATTAATTAAGTATTTCTTACCTACGTATTATATCTTGACAACGGCAGAAGCCAGTTCAAATTTATCTCGTTTTGATGGCGTGAAATACGGACACAGAAGTAACGGTGCAGTTGACTTGATGTCGATGTATAAAAAATCAAGAGCAGAAGGTTTTGGCAAAGAAACACGTAAGCGTATTATGCTTGGAACATTTGTGTTGAGTGCTAGTTACTACGATGCCTATTATACCAAAGCTCAGCGAGTAAGAAGATTAATTAAAGAATATACCGATACGTTATTAGAGCAGTATGATTTTTTAGTGTGTCCAACAACTCCAACGACGGCGTATAAAGTAGGAGAAAAAACTACTGATCCACTTCAGATGTATTTAGGTGATTTATTTACCGTACAAGCCAATGTAGTAGGTTTACCAGCCATCTCAGTTCCGAATGGACTCGATAACGATGGAATGCCAATTGCTTTCCAAGTAATGGGTGGTGCGTTTAAAGAGGCTGAATTATTGGCATTTGCTAATACTTTATAGTTTAGATTTTGTATTGATTTAACCTGTAAAGACTGGATAGGCATCCATGTTTTTTTTCTATCTTTGTAGGAGCTTATTTGAGTTTAAATTGGAAAATCCTTTCTTAGGAGTAACTTAATGAGTAGGCTGCTAAAACTAATCTTTAGTTTGTTAGGTTGGTCTTCACATTTTATAAAGTCTGAAATCAGATGAAATTAACTATTTTACGCAAGTGCATATTAGCGTCCTTGTTAGTAGCCAACTATGGTGGCTTTGCCCAAGTAGAAGGTGCAAGCAACGGAACAACTGCTACTGATTCTACGAGCATCACCGCTCCGAATCAGCCTATTGTAGTTGAACAAACATGGTTGATTGACCCAAAATTGGTTCAGCCTCGTTTGCTTGCTTTGCAAAAGGAAATCCCTCTGACTTACAATAGCTTTACCCATCAGTTTGTGGAGTATTTTGCCTATCGTAAACCGTCATTTACGAAGACAATGTTGGAGAAAAAAGATATGTTCTTCCCATTGTATGAGAAATATTTGAAGAAATACGGCTTGCCAGATGAATTAAAGTACCTATCTTTAATTGAGTCAGGTTTAAACCCAAGAGTATTATCTCGTGCGGGTGCTGGCGGTCTGTGGCAGTTCATGCCTAAAACCGCTCGTATTGATTTTGGTTTACGCATTGATGAATACATAGATGAACGCTTTGACCCCGAAAGAGCCACAGAGGCAGCTTGTCGTTATATGCGTCAGTTATATA
>JARXAV010000176.1 GCA_029865665.1 Flectobacillus sp.
TCCATTGCTGCATCATCCAGCATCGTTAGTAAAATTTCTCTTAATTCATCATTCTCTTCTGTTAAGAAGTCGTCATAATTTTTAAAGATAAGATGAATGTTCTTTTCTTGAATCCATCCTAAGTCATTAATCATTTCGTCAAACGAATCTAAATTATGTCCGAAGTAATCAGGAAATTTAAGAGCCAAGGCAATGCTCGAATAGAAATCTGATAGCGTAAGAGTAGTTGCTCCGTCAATAACTGCAACTAGCAGTGTATCTGAGGATGATTCGGTCGATTCTTCTGTTAGAATTCGGTAATTAGCCATTTAGAATTTGTGTTAAGTCGTTTTACTTGATTTCTGTAAATGTGTTATAGTGGTCGTCGGTATAATACGCTTTCCCATCTGAGCCAGTTACTAAGCGTTCTGCACCTCTATTTTTCCCTTCAACTTTGGGGTTTACATCCCATTCTTGGTAAACTATTTTTTTGCCAGAAGCATCTTTCTTAGGTAAGTGACCTTCGTAGTTCCCGAACGTTCTTCCTCCAACATAGCCATCAATGGCTTCTTTATGTTGCTTTACGTATTGCAATACTTTAAGTACTTTCGAAGGAACATTGCGACTTTGTAAGCTCTGTTTATCTTTTTGATAATCTTCCTTATTATTGTCTGAGTATCTGTTCTCGCTATCGTGTTTATGATGATTGCGTTTCTTTCGTTTCCTTGAAGACTCCTCTGGATTCGAATTACGGTTATCATACTTTGTGTCTTCCGTAAAACTTGCCTGATGCTTATCGTCAGGTTGTTTTGCTTGACATCCGATAAGCGAGCTGTAGCCTAAGAACAGCGAGAAAAAAAGAAGTAAAAATCGGGTGATTAAATTCTTAAACATGGAATTATTTTTTGAATGATTGTGTGAGTAAAACTACGAAATAATATTTTTCGTACAAATAATTGTCTGTTTTAATGCCATTCAATGCTGGAAATTTCACGATAAATGCCTTAAAACAGGCTTAAAACGTTTCAGAATAGTTGCAAACACACAAAAAAATTACGAAATTTGTGTAAATAGGCTAAATTTTTGCAAATATTCGGCGAAAGATTCTGTCACTAGCTGAGCAATAGTTTGAAACCTTCTTGATTCATTGCGTTTTAACTTTGTATAAAGTGGACTAAAGGATAAATGGCTTTACATATCGAAACCAAAAATCCCGAAACCAATCCGTAATAATATATATGTCTGAACAATTTAGTAACATTATTCCGATTAACATTGAGGACGAAATGAGGTCAGCCTACATTGACTATTCAATGTCTGTTATCGTTTCTCGTGCTTTACCCGATGTTCGGGATGGCCTAAAACCCGTTCATCGTCGTGTTCTTTTTGGAATGGACGAATTGGGAGTTAATTACAATAAAGCCTATAAAAAATCTGCCCGTATTGTAGGGGAGGTTATGGGTAAATTTCACCCTCATGGTGACGCATCTGTTTATGATACAATGGTTCGTATGGCTCAAGAGTGGTCGTTACGTTATCCATTAGTTGACGGACAAGGTAACTTTGGTTCGGTAGATGGTGATTCTCCAGCAGCGATGCGTTATACTGAGGCTCGTTTAAAGAGAATTGCAGAAGAACTTTTGGCTGATATTGGTAAAGAAACGGTTGATTTTCAACCTAACTTTGATGACTCTTTATCAGAACCAACGGTATTGCCGTCTAAACTTCCTAACTTATTATTGAACGGAACATCAGGTATTGCCGTAGGTATGGCAACCAACATGGCTCCTCACAATTTAAGAGAAGTAGTAGATGGTATTATCGCTTACATTGAAAATAAAGATATTACGATTCCTGAGTTGATGGAGTTTATTAAAGCTCCAGATTTTCCAACAGGAGGTACTATATACGGTGTTCAAGGGATTAGAAATGCTTTTGAAACAGGTCGTGGTAGAATTGTGGTTCGTGGTAATGCAACTTATGAAACAAGTAAAACGGGTAAAGAACAAATTGTTGTTTCTGAAATCCCTTACATGGTTAATAAGGCAACCTTAATTAAGCAATGTGCAGATTTAGTGAACGAAAAGAAAATCGAAGGAATTTCTGAAATTCGTGACGAATCTGACCGTCAGGGTATGCGTATCGTTTTTGATTTGAAACGTGATGCAGTTTCTAATGTAGTCTTAAATAACTTATACAAATACACTACGCTTCAATCTTCATTTAGTGTAAATAACGTTGCTCTAGTTAAAGGTCGTCCAATGACCCTTAATTTAAAAGACTTAATTTTACATTTTGTAGATCACCGTAACGAAGTGGTTGTTCGTCGTGTACAGTATGATTTAAGAGAAGCACGTAAAAGAGCTCATATTTTAGAGGGCTTTATTATTGCCTTAGATAACCTAGATGCTGTTATTAAACTCATCCGTGAATCTCGTGATCCTCATGCGGCTCAAGTAGGATTAGTTGCAAACTTTGCTCTTTCTGAAATTCAGGCGAAAGCTATTTTGGAAATGCGTTTACAACGCCTAACAGGCATGGAGCGTGATAAAATCCAGGCGGAGTATGCTGAATTGATGCGTTTGATTGATGATTTGAATGATATTTTGGCTAAACCAGAACGTCAATTAGAAATTATCAAAACAGAATTATTAGAAGTTAAAGAACGCTATGGAGATGCTCGTCGTACTCAAATCAATATGACTGACGACGAATTCTCTATTGAAGATATGATTGCTGATGAGGAAATGTTAATTACCATTTCAGCACAAGGTTATATCAAAAGAACACCGCTTACTGAATACAAATCTCAGACAAGAGGTGGGGTCGGTTCAAGAGCAGTTGCTACGAAAGATGATGACTATACCGAGCATTTATTTACAGCAACAATGCACAATTGGCTTTTATTCTTTACTGAAACAGGTAAATGTTTCTGGTTAAGAGTATATGCAGTTCCAGAAGGTTCTAAAACTGCGAAAGGTCGCCCTATCCAGAATTTGATGAATATTGAAAATGGAGATTCAATTCGTGCCGTTATCAATGTTAAATCATTGACTGATCCAGACTACGTGAACAATAACTTTATTGTGATGTGTACGGAAGATGGAACAATCAAGAAGACTTCTTTGGAAGCATATTCAAGACCTCGTCAGAATGGTATTATTGCCGTAACCATCCGTGAAGGAGATAGATTGTTAGATGTATCATTGACTAATGGCAACAACCACGTGATTATTGCTACCAACTCTGGCCGTGCTGTTCACTTTGAAGAAAGTCGTGTGCGTCCAATGGGTCGTTCTGCATCGGGTGTAAAAGGTATTTGGTTAGACGAAGAAAATCCGAATGAAAAAGTTATCGGAATGGTTTGTGTGGATAGTCCTGAAACACAACAACTTTTGGTAGTTTCTGAAAAAGGATTTGGAAAACGTTCTGACGTAGAAGATTATCGCTTAACCAACCGTGGCGGAAAAGGCGTAAAAGCTTTGAATATCACCGACAAAACGGGTAATCTTGTTGCCATTAAAGAAGTTAATGACAATAACGATTTAATGATTATTACTCGTGCAGGAATCATGATTCGTATCTCTGTTGCAGACTTACGAGTAATGGGACGTAATACACAAGGCGTTAAGTTGATTCGTTTGAAAAATGAATCAGACGAAATTTCATCGGTTACTAAAATGACAAGAGAACCAGATGAAGAACCAATCGTGGCAGATCCATCGGTCATTGTGATAGATGCTGAAGAAATACCATCAGAAGATGATGCAACTCCTGATGTTGAACCATCAGAAGAAATATAGTTTTATGGGGAATAGCGATTTATAAAACTCGCTATTCCCCACTTTTGTGCCTTTTCGGAAATGTTAATAATCTGTTAATTTATGTAACTTAATAGCCAACTTAACGTTCTAAGTAAAACAAAGCACAACACGTTCTTTCAAGTATCGTAAATAAGATTGTCAACTAGGTGATAAGTCTTAACGGTTTATGTAAATCAAATAGTTAAGTATTTGATTATCAAAATTTTACTATTATTAAATAGTAATTGTGAGTACCTTAATAATAAACCCAACAATTTCATTCAAATGAAAAAACAATCACTTGCCCTTATCACGATAATGATGACTGCAGGGGCAGCGTATTCCCAAAACGGAATCGACAAATTAGCACAAGAGGCGAACCGTAAGGCTCTTTTAGAGGTAAAAGATAAAGCTGATGCGTCGATTACTAAAAAAGATTCCTTAAAAGCAAAAACATGGGTTACACGTGCTATTGCTTATATGGACTTAGCAAACTCTGGGGATGTAGAGTTGACTAACAAAGAGCCTAAAGCTGCATTTACTGCGTATCAATCATTAAAAAAAGCAGTTGCTTTAGATACAAAGGATGGCAAAGAAGGAGCTGTAGCTGCAGAAGCTAAGAAATACTTGACAATGACTTATAACAAGGAGGGGAAACCTGAAGTGGAAGGTCAAAAGTTGTACGCAGCTTTCATGAATGCAGGTATCGTAAAGTATCAGGCAAAAGAATATGATGGAGCGTTAGAGAACCTTCAAATGGCTTCTGAAGTAGGTAGCAAAGATACTACCGCTGCAATGTACACAGGAGTTATTGCTCAATTAGCTAAGAAGCAAGACATTGCTACGGCTGGTTTTGAGAAATTTATCGCTTTAGGTGGTAAAGATGCAGGTATCTATTATGCGTTGATTCAGCAGTATAAGACTGAAAAGAACGAAGAGAAAGCATTTGCAGTAATTAATAAAGCGTTAGCTGCTAATCCTGATAACAAGGATTTGAAAGCTGAGAAAATCAATTTGTACTTGTCTTTCAATAAGACGGATGCTGCTATCGCTGAATTAGAATCAGCAGTTGTAAAAGATCCTAAAAATGCTCAATCAGTATTAAATTTAGGTATCCTTTATGATAACAAAGGAGAGAAGCTTAATTCTGAATTAAGAGAACTTCGTGAGCAAGCTTCGAAATCTGATTTAGAAGGTGCTAAGAAGAAGTTAGACGAGCAAAAAGACAAAGTTTCTGCGTTTGATGAAGAGATTAAACGTTTAACTGCAAAGTTAAAAACAGATCCAAAATCGGCAGCTCAAACTAAGAATTCGATTGCAAACACCGTGAAAATGCGTGATGAGCAAAAAGCGGTTTTAGCAACAATGACTCAAGACTATGCAGCAAAAGCAGCAAATCAGGGAGACGTTGCAGCATTGAATGCTAAAATTGCAGAACTTGAAGCGAAGCAAAAAGAAGCAAAAGGATTAGCTCTTGTAAATTACAAGAAATGTATTGAGATTGATCCTAACAACTACGATGTTAACTACAACTTAGGTGTTATGAACTTCAACGAGGCAATTGCTTTAAATAAGAAAGTAGGGGATATGAACATGGAAACCTACAAAAAAGAAGGCAAACTTGCTGAAGAATTGAAAGACAACAAATTCAAAGAAGCTTTAGGGTATTTTGAAAAAGCATATTCTCTTAAACAAGAAGATGATGTTAAGGAAAACCTTAAAAACTTATACAGAATGTTGAAAATGGATGATAAGTTGAAAGCACTAGGAGAGTAGTCTTTTCAGATTATTGAATATCAAAAATAGGGTTCGTAGATAATTTCTGCGAACCCTATTTTTTTTGTCTTAATTTGTTAAGAAGATTTTTATCTAAAATTCTTCCGTTTATGATTGGCTCTTTAAGCAATTAAAGAATCACGAGAAAGATACTATGGATGGCATTTTTAATCTCCATTTGTTCTATTTAACATAATATAAATTATAGAACTATTATTTTTTACGAATGACCGCCTCAAAAGTGCTTTTTCATCCGAGAGAGGCTGTTTTTTTCTTGGATTACATACTGAAAAGCATATCGTAATAGATTGTATATTAGTTTCTTAGAGGAAATATACTTCTCACAGTAAGAATTGTGAGTTCGCTGAGAATCGTGTATTTGAAATGAAACTGCCCCGTTATACTGATTATTTAATTCTCAAAATGAGCTATTTTGGG
>JARXAV010000076.1 GCA_029865665.1 Flectobacillus sp.
ATCTCAAACAGGTTTTTCTATTTCAATGAGCAAGTATAGTTCCTCTCAAACATTAAGATTACCCATCGGCACAAAGGTCTATCAGTGTAGTGATATGTTTTGGAGTAATGACACAACGTTTACCGAAAAACTCCTACTGACTCTTAACGAGTCAAACGGAAATACAACACTAACACTTTAATTATTTAAACAATCCTGATTTTCACCAGTTAACATTTTAAGACCATGAAAACGCTATTTTCAAAAATCATTACCCCTGTTTATACAGCAAATTGGTACTCAGACCTACTTTTGGCATTGCCACGTATCGTTGGGTGTTATTTTTTAGCCATCAATTTTGGAGGAAGTAAATTCCCTTGTCCTGCTTGGTTTATTCAAGATGTTGCTAAATTTGGAGGATTATTCGCAAGTTTTCCTGATTTCTTTGCCTGGGCGGCTGTCTTAGCCGAAACTTTCGGAGGGGCTTTGCTTGTGCTAGGCTTAGGAACAAGAGTCGCTGGTTTCACGGTAGCCTGTACTATGCTAGTTGCTATTTTCTTCCAGAAATGGGGGGGAGAAGTATGGGGAATGTTACCTGCCATGGGATTCTTATGGATTTCACTCTATGCTATCGTAATGGGTTCTGGTCGTTTTGGACTTGATCATCTTATCGCTAAAAATCAACTTACCTAATGAAAATTTTACTAAATCTTTATTCCACTCCACTTTGGTTTGGTTTTATTCAAAGCTGGATATATGGCTTACTTTTCTGGAATCGTGGTCGGCAAAATGCTCGTCTTTCCGATTTCTTGTTAGGACTCATTATCATCGGAATGGGATTTAGTATTTGGGAATATATGTTGGGTTTTTCGGGCATCGAAATCCTATGGCAAGAGCTGGATTTCTTTCCACGCAACTTTGGTTATGCTTTTCCTCCGCTATGCTATTTTTATTTTAAAAGCCAGATTGATACCCAATTCCGTTTTACGAAAAAAGACCTGTACCATTTTATCCCTTTTCTTATACACACCTTCTACCACGTTGGTATTTATTCGATGGGACACGAATTTGTAGTCGCTTGGCAAGAGCATTTTCATAATCGATTTCATGTGTATTACCTTGAATTGACGGTAGAAGTAGCACTTTATTTTTACTATTTCTACCGTTCATTTTCCTTATATCAACACTATCACCAATGGACGAAAACCCAATTTTCGGATGTTGACACCGTAAGTTTTACATGGTATCGCAATTTTCTGCTGGTTTTGTTTTTAAGCCTTATCGCTTTTATACTGAAACATTTGCTCGATGCCCTATTAGACTTATCTTTTAATCAAGACTGGTGGGATAATTTAGTGAGAGTCGTATTGATTTATTACGTTTGCATTACTGGCTATGCTCAAGCACAACCAAGTAAAGCCTTGATTTTTAAGGAAGAAAACACGGTTGCACTCCAACCCAAGGAAAAGTACGATGAAGTTGAACTCAACAAATGGCGAACAACCCTGAGCGATTTAATGGAAAAGGAAAAGCTTTATTTGCAGCCTGAACTAAGTTTATCTGATATTGCAGGACGATTACGCACCAATGTTTCACTACTCTCAGGGATTGTAAACAATGCCTTTGGCAAAAACTTCAACGACTTCGTGAACGAATATAGAGTTAACGAATTTATTGAGCGGATTCAATTACCCGAAAATAAACACCTAACTCTCTTAGGCATCGCTTTTGATGCAGGATTTAACTCCAAAGCGACCTTCAACCGTGCTTTTAAGAAATTTACAGGGAAATCACCGAAAGAGTTTTTAGAAGTTGAAAGATAACGTCTTTACAATTTCATAATAGATTGTTTATACGCATATTCCATTCGCAGAAGGTTCATTATCTAGTTTTGTGAAAAAAATATCATGAACAACTATTCTAAATTTATCAGTTACACAATCTGTGTAATATCCCTAACAATTGCCTGTAAAACGACAGATACAGACATCTCTAAAACCATTAGCTACCCAGAAATGGCAGAAGCGTCTAACCCAAAGGTGCTATTAGACATTAATGGCGTGAAAGTGTATAATGGCGGTTATGGTTCTGCGGTAGTACAAGACCCCAACGACCCCGCTGTATTTTACTTACTTACGGATAGAGGCCCTAATATTGATGGAACAATTACTAACTCAAAAGTATTTGCACAACCTGGTTTTGTTCCTAAAATCGGGAAGTTTCGTCTGGTCGATAATCAACTAGTTTTAGAGAAAGACATTGAGCTTCAAAACGAGAATAATGTCAAACTTACAGGTTTACCTAATCCTGCAAATTTGGGATCTACTGGGGAAATAGCACTCGATTTGAACGGTACTACCTTGGCGAACAGTGCAGACGGTATAGATTCTGAAGGCTTGGCAATGGCACCAGATGGCTCTTTCTGGATTAGTGACGAATATGGCCCTCATATCCTTCACGTTGATGCAAACGGAAAGACTCTTGAACGTATTAACCCTTTTGGTTCGGGTAAAGGTGGCAGAAAAATCCCTGCGGTTTTTGCTCGTCGTCGCCCCAACCGAGGAATGGAAGGCTTAACCATTACACCCGATGGAAAAACATTGGTAGGAATTATGCAATTCCCTCTTTATAACCCTTCTTCCGCTGCAATTTCGGGGTCGTTGGTAACTCGTATTCTAACTTTTGACATTGCTACGGGTGCTACCAAACAATACGTTTACCTAATTGATAATGCGAAATTACAGGCGATAAGCGAAATTACAGCCATTACAAACACTACCTTTTTGGTATTAGAACGAGATGGTGAATATGGCACCACAAGCAACAAAAGTACCATTGTTAAGAAAGTTTATAAAATTGACCTAGCAACAGCAACAGACATCTCTGATGCTACAGATGCTGTTGGGGGTAAACTTTACAATGGAAAAACTGTTGAAGAACTTAAAACCGCAGCAGATTTACAAACGAATGGAATCACTCCTGTAACAAAAACCTTGGTTGTTGACTTAGCAAATGACTTAACTACCATTTATCCACACGATAAAGCTGAAGGGATTGCGGTTATTAATGCTACAACCATAGCTATCTCAAATGACGACGATTTTGGGATTACTGGTACGGGAACATATAGTGCTAAAATTTTGCCATCCACCAATGCGATTGACCGCAATCGTATTTATTTTATTAAACTATCAAAACCTTTAAAGTAATTATTAACTAATGGTTTTTAGTAGAAAGGGCATTTCACTCGTGGAATGCCCTTTCTTAATGGCTATTAAGCAGCAAAATATCAGCGAACTAATAGCGTCAAAACCATTTATCCACATTTTGCGTTATTTTTGTACGTAAATGTTGCCGTGAGTTGTTTTGATAAAAAGCGATTCATGGCTATTGTTGTTTAGATACTCAAAGACCCCATGCTTGTTAAAGAATTTCTTACGCTCTATCGTGAAGACAGTATTGTGCAGTCCATTGCAGAGCAAATGAAGAATCCTACGGACAATCCACATATCCAAATCAAGGGATTAGTGGGTAGTTTGGATGCTGTGTTGGTTTCCGCCATTCACCTCCGCAATCCTTCACAACATCATTTATTGGTGGTTTCTGACCGAGAAGAAGCGGCTTATTTTATCAATGATTTACAAAACTTGGTAGGAGATGAACACGTTTTATCTTTTCCGATGTCTTATAAACGAGCCTATCAATACCAAGAAATTGATAATGCCAACGTCTTGATGCGTGCCGAAGTATTGAACAAACTCAATACCGAAAAAGACAAAGGTTTACTCATTGTTACCTATCCCGAAGCACTTTCTGAAAAAGTTATCAACAAACGTTCTTTACTGAAAAATACGTTTTCTATTTCGGTAAACGAATCGCTTGATACTACTTTTTTAGCCGAAATGCTGACAGGCTACGATTTCGAGAAAACCGATTTTGTTTATGAAGCAGGACAATTCTCCATCCGTGGGGGGATTGTCGATGTCTTTAGTTATGCCAATGACTTACCTTATCGAATTGACCTTTTTGGCGATGAAGTAGAAAGTATCCGAACCTTTGACCCCGAATCTCAACTTTCGGTTGAATCTGTTTCTCGGGTAAATATCATTCCAGACGTTCAAAATAAGCTTATTCAAGAAACCAGAGAATCCTTTCTGAGCTTTTTTCCAGAAAATACTCGTCTCTGGTTTAGGGATGCCGACTTGGCTTTGGACATTGTGGAAACCTGTTTTGAAAAAGCCAGCAACGACTTTGAAGCCATTTTGGCAAGAAGCGGGGGCATCAAAGTAATTTCTGAACCCAGCGAACTGTTTGAAACTCGCAAGGGATTACTCAAACAATTCAAAGGCTTTGGAACGGTTGAATTTGGAAGGAAATTTTATTTCAAAGCGAAAGTCGATGCGGAATCGGAGAAAAAACACAACCTATTCCAATGGAGTGCCAGCCTACAACCCACCTTCAATAAAGATTTCAAACGCTTGGCAGATAACCTACGAGAGAATCAGGGTTTCAATTACGTCAATATTATTTCGGCAGAATCCCACCGTCAATTAGAACGCCTAGGGACTATTTTTGATGAAATTGATAACAATGTCCGTTTTCAGCCTTTGAGTATTTCCTTGAGAGAGGGTTTTGTGGATAAGCAAAGTAAAATCGTTTGTTATACCGACCATCAAATCTTTGACCGTTTTCACCGTTTCAAAGAAAAAAGTAAGTATTCTAAATCAAAATCCCTTACCTTAAAAGAACTCAGAACCCTCCAAACAGGCGACTACGTAACCCACGTGGACTACGGAATTGGGCGTTTTGTGGGGCTAGATAAGGTGATGGTGAACGATTCAGAACAAGAAGCCTTACGCTTGATTTACCGAGATAACGACATTGTAATGGTGTCTATCCATTCCTTGCACAAGGTTGCCAAATATACAGGCAAAGAAGGAACACCTCCAATGATGTCAAAATTGGGTTCTCAGGAATGGGAAAACAAGAAATCACGAGTAAAGAAACAAGTACAAGACATTGCCAAAGAGTTAATTGCACTTTATGCACAACGTCGTTCGGCGATGGGCTTTGCCTATTCGCCCGACAGTTTTATGCAAGCAGAACTCGAATCGTCTTTCTTGTATGAAGATACCCCAGACCAAGCAAAAGCAACGCAAGATGTAAAAGTGGATATGGAAAAGCCGCATCCAATGGACAGACTAGTCTGTGGAGATGTTGGTTTTGGGAAAACAGAAGTTGCCATCCGTGCTGCCTTCAAAGCCGTTGCCGATTCAAAACAAGTAGCAATTCTGGTACCTACCACCGTATTGGCGATGCAGCACTTCCGCACCTTCCGTGACCGTCTGGAACATTTCCCTTGCCGAGTGGAATATATCAACCGCTTCAAGTCGGACAAGCAAATCAAGGAAACGCTAAAACGAGTGGCGGCAGGAGAAACCGACATTTTGATTGGTACGCACCGAATCGTGAATAAAGACGTTACTTTCAAAGATTTGGGCTTAATGATTATCGATGAAGAACAAAAATTTGGGGTAAAAGTAAAAGACCGTCTGAAAGAATTCCGTGTCAACGTCGATGTCTTGACCTTAACAGCAACGCCTATTCCAAGAACCCTTCATTTCTCTTTGATGGGAGCAAGAGATTTATCCATTATTGCGACTCCTCCGCCAAACAGGCAACCCATCACAACGGAATTACATGTTTTTGACGAAATTCTAATTCGTGATGCAGTCAGTTATGAACTCAAACGAGGTGGACAAGTGTATTTTGTTCACAATAGGGTAGGGGACTTAGACGGTATTGCCAATACCATCCTCCGCCTAGTGCCAGATTCAAAAGTAGGCATTGCTCACGGGCAAATGGGAGGCGACCAACTCGAAAAAGTGATGATGGGCTTTATCGAAGGGCATTACGACGTACTAGTTTCGACCAATATCATTGAATCGGGGCTTGACATTCCGAATGCTAATACCATGATAATCAACCATGCTAACCATTTTGGGCTATCCGATTTGCACCAAATGCGTGGTCGTGTGGGGCGTTCTAACAAAAAAGCCTTCTGTTATTTACTCACAACGCCATTATCGTTACTTTCTACCGATGCCCGCAAACGTTTAAGTGCCTTAGAAGAATTTTCTGATTTGGGAGACGGTTTCAAAGTAGCTATGCGAGATTTGGATATTCGTGGGGCAGGAAACCTCCTCGGAGCAGAACAAAGCGGTTTCATCAATGATTTGGGTTATGAACTCTATCATAAAATTTTGGACGAAGCTGTTCAAGAATTGAAAGAAAACGAATTCAGAGCCTTGTTTGAAAAAGACTTATCGGCAACCGTTGAAAAAATCAAAGTCGATTGCCAAATCGAAACAGATTTATCCATTCTCATTCCTGATAAATACGTAACCAGTATTTCAGAACGTCTATCGCTTTACACGCAATTAGACGATATGAAAAACGAAGAAGAACTCGTTAAATTCCAAGAATCCATCCGTGACCGATTTGGGCCTATTCCAGTAGAAGTCCGTGATATGATTGAAACTGTGCGAGTTCGTTGGATGGCAGAAGAGCTAGGAATCGAAAAAATAAACTTGAAAAGCAATAACTTGAAATGTTATTTCGTTTCTTCTGAGAACGAAAGGTATTATAAATCAGCCACCTTTGGCAAGATTCTTGACCATGTTCAGAAACATTCAAAGAAGTGTTCGTTAAAAGAAGCGAAAGGAAGACTTGTATTATTGATTGACAACGTACTGGGAATCGAAGAAGTAAAAAGCATGATGAAAGAAATCTTGATGAACGAAAAAACAATCAAGTAACTATTATATTCAGCATGATTTACTTATAGATAATCCACTACCTATCAATCGTTTATCAGTAACTTTGATTTAACGCAAGACTTAATCTGAAGGAAATGTTCAATTTAATTTCAGAATACCGTCAGTTTTTTAGCAAAAACGCTAATTTTGTGTTTGTATCCTTTTTTTTGACATCTCAAAAAGGAGAATGCCCGCTTTAAATCTTGAACAAACAGCATTTGAAGTACCCATTTTTACAACTGATTTTTAAATCAATCACTATCACGACAATAAATTAGTTAACAAATGAAATTGTCTCACAAATCACTAGCTATCTTATTGGCAGGACTTGCCCTTATTAGTAGCTGTAAAAGTAAAAAACCCGATAGCGTTAAGCTAGGGAAAAGTAGTACCGCAACAGGAATCGCCTACAACAAAAAAGGAGGCTTTCAAGTGGATAAAAAATTCAAAGGTCAACCAACTGGACCCAACCTCGTGTTTATCGAAGGCGGACGTTTCACGATGGGGGCTTTAGAAGAAGATATTATGAATTCTCGTGACAACATTGAAAGAACCGTTTCGGTACAATCTTTCTATATGGATGAGACCGAAATTTCTAATGTTCACTATTTAGAATATTTGAATGCTATTCAGAAAGACTCGGCACAAGAGTTTTATGAATCAGCTCTTCCAGATACCTTGGTATGGAAAAACGAATTGGCATTCAACGACTCGTATGTTGAACAATACTTACGTTATCCAGGTTTCCGTATGTATCCTGTTGTTGGGGTATCTTGGGTACAAGCAAACGATTACTCAGCTTGGCGTACTGCTGCGGTTAATAGCAACTTAGCTATGAAAAACAGCAAAGGCAAGAAAGTAAGCACTGCTAAAAAAGGGAAAAGCAAAGGAAAGGGCGAAACAAAAGCACCAGTAGTTGCGGTTAACTCAAAACAACGTTTGGCAATCGAATCGGGTGTAGTTCTTCCTGCATATCGTCTTCCAACAGAAGCGGAATGGGAATACGCAGCTAAAGCAATGATTGGTACACAATACGAAGACGAGAACCAAACGAACCAACGTATTTATCCTTGGGATGGTCCTTCAATGCGTTCATCTCGTGGTCGTCATAAAGGCGAAATGTTAGCGAACTACAAACGTGGACGTGGTGACTTTGCAGGTATTGCAGGTAAGTCGAACGATAAAGCAATTATCACAACGGAAGTTTATTATTATCCTGCCAACGACTTTGGTCTATACCAAATGGCTGGTAACGTAAACGAATGGGTATATGACTTATACCGTCCATTATCTCACGAAGACGTAAGTGACTTGAACCCAATTCGTCGTAACGATTATTTAGATAATGCGAAAAACTACGATAAGAAAAACAATAACTCCTTAATTGATAACAAAGTGCGTGTGTACAAAGGTGGTTCTTGGGCTGATATTGCCTATTGGTTAGCACCAGGTACTCGTCGTTTCTTAGATCAAGATTCAGCAACGTCAACAATCGGTTTCCGTTGTGCAATGATTAGAGCAGGTACAAACAAATAGCCCTAATAAGCTGTTATTCAATAAATTAAAAAAGGCGTTGAGATTTACTCAATGCCTTTTTTAATGGGAAAATTCAACAATATGAATACTCATTCTACATTTTCAACCCTAAATTAATACGTAACAGCCGCTGTTATCACAGAAATACTTGCAGGCTTTGCTTCCAACAAGGCCAAAGCACAAGCCTCAATGGTTGCTCCCGTAGTTAAGGTATCATCCACCAATACAATGTGTTTGTCTCGAACTGCCTCAGCATCTTTCACTTCAAAAACAGCTTGCATATTCTCAAAACGCTCCAACCTAGATTTATGAATTTGTGTCGCTGTTTGATAGTTACGGGCTAAAGTTCCCTCATTCATCGCTATTCCCAAACCCGTTGCCAAACCTTGAGCAAAACACGCCGCCTGATTATATCCTCGGCTCTGTAAACGACTTTTGTGCAAGGGAACAGGAATTAACAAGTCAAAAGTGTTTTCATAGCCTGAAAGCTTTAATTCAGCACCATACCATTCGCCTAGTAGCATACCAACTTCTTGCTTTCCCTTGTATTTTAGAGCGTGCATTAATTTTTGGGTACGTCCGCCTTTTACAAACTTTAGATAAGCAAAGGCATGTTTCAAATATACTTTACCTGCAAAACGATTAATAATTTTCTCGTCTGGCTGAAGATGACTCTCTGTCTTAGGTAAAACAAATCGGCAATCGGTACAGATTAACCTCTCGTTCTCTTGTAACGTTTGCGAACACCCCGCACAAGTACGAGGAAAAAGAAGATTCAAAAAAGAAGAAAACATAAGTATGTAGAAACTAAATGATTTAAGGGACTATCCTAAATAAGTGAAAAGACTTTTTAACTTTGTAAATGTAATTTTTAAGGAAAAGATTTCCAATTAATTATTACTGTAAAAACAATACTTGTTCACAAGTAATCAAACAACTCAAGTAGTATTCGTATTCATGGAAATTGAAATAGATAAGATTGACGATAAGTGGGAAGAGTTACTCTCTTCTTTAAAAGAAATGCTAGGCAAACGTCCTGATGATTTAAATGCCGTTTTGTTTTTAATCGGCGTACAGGAACTAGGTAAAGGACATCGTTTTTTCACGAAAGAAGAAAAGCAAGACCTGATGCACATTGCTATTTGCAAGGTATTAAGTTTTTCAGGCGTTTATGAACTAGAAGGCTTAGATCAAGAAGGCTGGCCTCATTGGAAACTGGTACAACAATTGCCCTTCGTAAATACCATCGAACAAGAGAAGCTTTTAAAGGCTCATGTAATTGAGTATTTTGAAAAAGAGGTTTTCTAACATAACAATGCTTTAAATGAAAATTTTAACCTATAATGTCAATGGCATTCGTGCTGCCATGACCAAAGGATTTGTTGAATGGTTAACAGCAACGAATGCAGACATCATTTGTTTACAAGAAGTAAAAGCCGAAGAACACCAAATCGACAAAGCCGTTTTTGAGAATTTGGGCTATCATGTTTACTGGTATTCAGCTCAGAAAAAAGGCTATTCTGGTGTAGCTATCTTTTCAAAAATAAAACCTAAACACGTTGAATACGGTTGTGGTATCGAAGCCTACGACAGTGAAGGTAGAGTCTTACGTACGGATTTTGAAGATTTTTCGTTAATGTCTGTGTATATGCCTTCTGGTTCAAGTGGTGACATTCGTCAAGATTTTAAGATGCAATGGCTAGCTGATTTTCAAGAATATGTTAACGAGTTAACGAAGACGATTCCAAATCTAATCGTTTCGGGTGACTATAACATTTGTCATCAAGCCATTGACATTCATAATCCAAAATCGAATGCCAACAGCTCAGGATTCCTTCCAGAAGAACGAGAATGGATGAGTAATTTTTTAGCAAGTGGCTTTATTGATACTTTCCGAACGTTCAATCAAGAACCTCATCATTATACTTGGTGGAGTTATAGGGCAGGAGCAAGGGGCAAAAACTTAGGCTGGCGTATTGATTATCATTGTGCGACAGAAGCGATGAGAAATCGTCTTGTTCGTTCATTCATTCTACCAGAAGCCAAACATTCTGACCATTGCCCTGTGTTATTAGAAATTGAATAAACCGTTACATTATGGCACTTATCACCAACATCAACGACCTAGATATGAACGGCACATATACTTACGCCGATTATCTAACATGGAAATTCAGCGAATTGGTTGAATTGATAAAAGGGCGTATCTATAAGATGTCGCCTGCCCCCATGCGTTATCATCAACAAATTTCAGTACATATTGCTTCTGACATCGACCGCTACCTTAGACGTAAACCTTGTTCTGTTTACGCAGCACCTTTCGATGTACGCCTTCCTCTCAATGGAGAAGAAGGGGCAGATGCGATTTACACGGTGGTACAACCTGATATTTGTGTGATTTGCGATGCTAATAAACTGGATGACCGTGGATGTATTGGTGCGCCTGATTTGATTGTTGAAATTCTATCGCCAGCAACTGCTAGTAAAGATTTAAATGAGAAGTTTCACTTGTACGAAAGTGCAGGTGTAAGAGAGTATTGGGTGGTTTTTCCGAAGGAAAAATTCATTTTGGTACATTTGTTGAATGAGAAAGGTAATTACGAATTAGTTGGCACTTTTGAACACAATAACGAAACGCCTACCATCAAAGTCAATATTTTTCCCGATTTGGAATTAGTAATGGACGATATTTTTGAAAATTAGCATTGCAACTATGACAAATTCTCCGATAGCTACGCTCTTGATGCGTATTGAAGAATACAAACGAAAGTTTTATCTTAACAAACTCATCAAAGGTTCAATATTTTCAGCGGCAGTTCTTCTGTCCGCTTTTTTAGTTTTTAATACACTCGAATATTTTGGGCATTTCGGAACCGTTTTCCGTGGGATTCTCTTTTTTGCCTTTGTAATTGCGTTACTTGCATCGCTCTTTTTCTGGGTAATAAAACCTGCGGTATTCCTGTATGGAAAACAAAAGCCTTTATCAAACGAAGAAGCTGCCGACCAAATTGGTAAGTATTTCCCCAACGTTTCGGATAAATTAATCAATACGCTTCAATTGTCTAAAACGGTTGATAAGTACGACAATGAACTATTGTTGGCTTCTATCAAGCAAAAATCAGAACAACTAAGTTTCGTCAAATTTGCCGATGCCATTAAGATTAATGACAATAAAAAGTACGTCAAATACGCTGCCGTACCTGCTGTTTTGATTGGGCTTATTTTATTAATTTCTCCTGCTTTTTTCACTAAAAGCACGGAACGTATTGTAAATTTCAAGAACGAATACCAAGAAGAAGCTCCTTTTAGTTTCGAACTAACTAATACGAATCTACAAGCCTTCAAAAACGAAGACTTTACCATTAAGCTTACCCTGCGTGGCAATACCATTCCAGAGAATGTGTATGTACTCCACAACGACCGCAAACTCAAAATGGAGTCTAACGATAAGCGTCATTATACCTACACCTTCTCAAAGGTGCAGCAAGACTTTGATTTTCAATTTGAAGCAGCAGGCTTTAAGTCAAACGACTATGAAGTTGAACTGATTAACCGACCTAGTTTGGCATTCTTTGATGTCAATGTGACTTATCCAGCCTACCTAAATAAACCTGCCGAGTCCCTTAAAAATGTAGGAAATCTTACCGTACCCGAAGGAACAAGCATCGAATGGGATTTTAATGTAACTGACACCGATTCTATTTTAATGGTTTTTGCTGGGGATAACAAACGCTATCCTGCCGAAAAGAAATTACTGGGAGGTGGATTTGATTTTACAAAAAAAGTAAAAACAGCAGGAACGTATCAGGTATTTTTAAAAAATAAATATGCTGCAAACAAAGATGGCATCAGTTTCTTCTTAAATGTTGTTCCTGATAAATATCCACAATTGAGTTTAGAACAGTACAAAGATTCTACTTTGTACAATTTTATGGTGCTGGGTGGAAACATTGCCGATGACTATGGAATTAGTAAACTAGCTATTTTCTACAAAGTGTTAAGAGACGGAAAAGCGTCAGCTAATGCTTTTAAGAGTATTAACGTTCCCGTAAACCAAAGCCAGTCCATCCAAAGTTTCTATTATCAGTGGGGTTTGGATAGCTTAAAGTTAAATCCTGCCGATAAAATTGAGTACTATGTGCAGGTATGGGACAACGATGGTGTGAATGGAGCAAAAGCAACTCGCTCGCAGGTGATGAACTATTTGATTCCTGACAAAAAGGCTATCAATAATGAAATTGATAAGTCGATGGAAAAAACGGAGGCTCAATTGGATAAAACCTTAGAGAAAGCCCAGAAGCTTCGTAAAGAATTAGCAGCCCTTGAAAATCGCTTGAAGAACAAAAAAGAATTGGACTATCAAGACAAAAAAATAGCCGAAGAAATTCTTAAAAAGCGAGAGGAGTTGATGAACGACATCAAGAAATTACAGGAGCAAAACCAAAATTTGAACGATAAGCAACAGCGATTTAACGAGCAAAAGCCCGAAAATCAACAAAAAATGGAAGCCCTCCAAAAGATGATGAACGACTTGCTTGACCCCGAAACCCAAAAGATGTACGAAGAGTTGAAGAAGTTACTGGATCAAAAACCAGAAGAAAATCAACTCATGGAACAAATGGAGAAATTGGAGAAACTTAAAAATAAAGAACGCAATACGGAAAAGGAATTAGAACGTATGCAAAACTTATTTAAGAAACTTCAGCTCGACCAAAAGCTAGATAAGGCGATTAAGGAATTGGATAAGCAAGCGGAAAAGCAAGATCAATTAGCCGAGAAAAACGAAGAACTTGCTCAAAAACCAGCCAATGACCCTCAAAAGAAAGCTGAGACAGATGCACTCAAAAAAGAACAAGAGAAACTCAACAAGGATTTTGAAGAGCTGAAAAAGGAATTGAAAGAGGCGGAACAGATGAACAAAGAAATGAAAGACTCCGACCCAATGGATACGGGTAAAGAACAGCAAGAGTCTATTTCTAAAGATCAGAAGGATGCCAAAGAGGAGATGGACAAAGGCGATAATAAGGATGCCAAAGAAAAGCAGAAACGTGCTTCTCGCCAAATGAAGGCCTTGTCTAAGAAATTATCGGATATGAAAATGCAAGCTGAAATGAAAGAGAATGAGGAAAACATGGATGATTTACGTGATATTCTTGAAAACTTAGTCAAGCTGTCTTTCGACGAAGAGCGTCTGATGAAATCATTTAAAGACATTTCGGTGATAGACCCACGCTTTATCAAGTTGTCGCAGGAACAATTAAAACTTCAAGACGATGCAAAAGTGATTGAAGATAGTTTATATGCTCTTTCGAAACGGGTACTTCAAATCGAAACATTTGTCACACGTGAAATGGGCAATATGAAAGGCTACATGAACGATGCAGTACGATTGATTAAAGAACGTAAATTACAAATGACGGCTTCTAAGCAACAGTTTGCGATGTCTTCGATGAACAACTTAGCGTTATTGCTTTCGGATGTTTTAAAGCAAATGCAGCAAAATCAACAGAACATGGCTTCTGGGTCTGGTAAAGGCAAGAAAAAAGGCAAAGGAAAAGACCAGGGTAAAAGCATGGGAGAGTCTCAGAAAGACTTAAATCAAAAAATGCAGCAAGCTATGCAAAAAGGAGCAAAAGGGCAGGGGGGACTTTCAGAAGACCTTGCACGTATGGCTAATGAACAAGGGAGAATCAGAAAAATGCTTCAACAGATGCTTGATAATAGTAAGGGAACAGAGAAAGGGAAACAGCTCGGTGATCAAATCAATGACATGATAAAGAAAATGGAGCAGACAGAAACTGACTTGGTAAACAAACGCTTGAACCCTGAACTGTTGAAACGTCAGCAAGAAATGGTTACTCGCCTCATGGAATCGGAGAAGGCGATGCAAGAACAAGAAGAAGATGAAAAACGAAAGGCTTCTGCCGCTAAAAGTTACGATCGAAAAGTTCCTGCTCAATTTCAGCAATATGTAAAAGACAAGCAAAAGCAAACGGAATTACTCAGAACAGTTCCTGCAAATCTAAATCCATATTACAAACACCAAGTAGATACCTACTTCAAAAAGATTCAGTAGGAATTAGCCATAAAAAAAACGCTTCTTGATGGAAGCGTTTTTTTTTATGGCTAATTCAAAATTTTAATCTCTACTCGTCGATTTATCTCTCGTTCTTTGGCAGTTCCTTTAGTTCTGAGCGGCTTCAATTCTCCATAGCCCTTCGTCTCTATTCTGGTGGGATTTATGCCGTGAGCAACCAAATATTGCTTACAAGCGACAACTCTGTCTATTGAAAGTTGTAGATTATCCTCTTGAGTCCCTTCAATATCGGTATGCCCTTCTAATAAAATACGTTTGTTGCTTTCCTTCTTCATCCAATCCACCAAGCGATTCAAGTCATTGTAAGAAGATTTCAATAGACTTGCTTCTCCTAATTTGAACACCACGTTTTCTAATCGAATCGTATTTCCCTCTTTTGCCTCTATCACAAGCGGTTTACTAGGCAGCACCTCCTTTATTAAATCTGCTCTTTTATAGCTTCTAAAGTTATTGCAACCTGCCAGATCGGTTAAAATACCATAACGTGCGGTATCAATTTTAATGAGATTACCAAGTAAGATGGATTCTTCCGCCAGTTTTACCACACGATCTTTATTCGCTAAATACTCGACAATACCACCGTCTTCAAGATGCAAAGCAAAAAAATCATTCGTTATACCAAAGTTGACAACGGGATTAATCTTAGTTTCTTTCAGCACTTTTGGGCTTCCAGTATTCAATCCCAATACCCACATTTTATTACCAATATTTTGCTTAATCACCATCTCATCATTCTTATTGATATAGAAGTTGCACCCATTCTGACAATTCGTTCTTTCCCATTTTCGAATATAACTGTTATCTGTCCACAACACATGAACATCACTTTTCCTCAAATCAATACGAACTAAGGTATTCATAGCAGTTGTCGCAAAATATAAATTCCCTTTTGAATCCGTTCCTCCAGAAATCCACCCCGTATCATCGTGGCTAGGTAATTCCCACTTCGTATATCTTCCAACCTTCGTGGCAGGATTATATTCATATACTCGTGTCTTATTTACCTCCTTTGCTTTTACGGCATAAACACGGTTATTGAAACTTTTAACAAGAGCATTACAGGGAAAAGGAAATACATTTTCCATAATTTCGACGGGAACATTAGTGGTAGTTCCCACATCTTCAAATGCAATCAAAGAACCTTTAATTGTTACTCCATAAATCTTATCATCGCAATTATTAACCATTCCTCTATCGTAACGATTCAAATTAACGTATTCACGATAAATGCTATCTTGTGCCATTACACGAAAAGTATAACAGCCAATGAGAAAGCTAAGAATGAACATGTTTCTACTATAATATTGATACTTCTTTGAATGAAGAGAGGTCATCTCGAATACGTTTATTTTCTACTTGTCTGTTTAGGCATCAAAGGATATTGACCTGTCTTAAAAGTCGATTTTATCCTTTTGAATTAATCGTACAAAGTTCTCTATAAATTGCTGATTTTCATACACTCAATTTATATAGTATCTTTGTATTATGATTTTTTTCAAACAAAACACATTCCAAACGGATGATTAATTTTTTTAACGAAGACATTGACTTCAAGTTTAAAGGCAAATTAGCCTTAAAGAAATGGCTAAAGTCTGTGGCAGAAAGTGAAGGATATAAACTAAAAACGCTTAACTATCTTTTCTGTTCGGATGAGTATGTCCACAAAATCAACGTAGAATATTTAGACCACGATACTTATACAGACATCATCACTTTCGATAATTCTGAAGAGGAAGGCAACATTGAAGGCGATATTTTTGTTAGCATTGAAAGAGTCCGTGAAAATGCGGTAGAGCTAAATTCGGGTTTTGAGAATGAGTTCAAACGAGTACTTGTTCACGGAGTATTACACTTATGTGGATACGACGACCACAGCGACGAAGATGAAGCTGAAATGAGAAGACTGGAAAATCACTACATTGATTTGTTCGTCGATTAGCCAATATGTTCACAAAAAAGTCTCCACGTGGAACACTTGGGTAAAATAAACGAAAAATCGTTCCACGTGAAGCACATAAACCAACTGGGCAGATAAATTGTGTAGCTAATAGTCTTACGGAAAGAAGTTAGAAGATAACATCAAATATAGATGCTTCTCTGGAAGCTCAATGAACAATCAAGGCAAAGCGTTAGGTATAGGATACATAAAAAGCTAGTCAGATTTAGCTTCATTCAGACAAAACGAAAAAGGATTAGCTAAAATAGAATCTGTTCTTAAATAGAATTAATTTATCATTAATAGATATGCACACGAATTATGATGTAATAGTAGTAGGAGCTGGTCATGCTGGTTGCGAAGCGGCTCATGCTGCGGCTACTATGGGTTCAAAGGTTTTGTTGATAACCATGAACATGAAT
Source organism: Flectobacillus sp. (assembly GCA_029865665.1). Next base: position 16,789 of record JARXAV010000076.1, read on the forward strand.
ACCATCGCTCAAATGTCTTGTAACCCTGCAATGGGTGGCGTGGCAAAAGGACAAATCGTCCGTGAAGTGGATGCCTTAGGAGGTATGTCTGGGATTATCTCTGATAAAACCATGATTCAATTCAGAATGCTAAACCGTTCTAAAGGCCCAGCTATGTGGTCGCCTCGTTGCCAATCTGACCGTATGCGGTTTGCAGAAGAATGGCGTTTGGCTTTAGAACGAAATCTTAATGTGGATTTTTGGCAAGAAATGGTGTCAGGACTACTCGTTGAGGGTAATAAAGTAACAGGGGTAAAAACTCAGTTAGGAATTGAGTTCAGAGCAAAATCGGTAGTACTTACCAATGGAACATTCTTAAACGGATTAATCCACATTGGCGAAAAAAACTTTGGCGGTGGTAGAACTGCTGAAGGAAAAGCTACGGGTATTACAGAGCAATTGGTAGAATTAGGCTTTGAGGCTGGTCGTATGAAAACGGGAACTCCGCCACGAGTGGATGCTCGTAGTTTAGATTTTTCTAAAATGGAAGAACAAAAAGGAGATGAAAATCCAAGTAAGTTTTCGTATTTAGATACGCCTGCATTGACCGAACAACGTAGCTGTTGGATTACTTATACCAACCACGAAGTACACGAATTGTTGAAAACTGGCTTTGATAAATCACCGATGTTTGCTGGTAGAATCAAAGGACTTGGCCCTCGTTACTGTCCTTCGGTTGAGGATAAAATCAACCGTTTTGCAGACAAAGACCGTCACCAAATTTTTGTTGAACCAGAAGGATGGAATACAGTAGAAGTCTATGTAAATGGTTTTTCAACGTCGCTGCCAGAAGATGTTCAATACGCTGCCTTACGTAAAATTCCTGGTTTTGAAAACGTACGAATGTTCCGTCCAGGATATGCGATTGAATACGATTATTTTCCACCAACGCAATTGAAAGCAACGCTTGAAACTAAGTTAATTGAAGGCTTGTATTTTGCAGGACAAATCAATGGAACTACTGGTTACGAAGAAGCCGCTTGTCAGGGACTAATGGCGGGTATCAATGCACACCGCAAAGCACAGGGTTTAGGCGAGTTTGTTCTAACACGTTCGGAAGCATACATTGGTGTATTGATTGACGATTTAATCAATAAAGGGACGGACGAACCGTACCGTATGTTTACTTCTCGTGCGGAATACAGAACGCTTTTACGTCAGGATAATGCGGATATTCGTTTAACCGAAAAAGGTTTTGAGATTCAATTAGCTTCTGAAGACCGTCTGGCTAAGATGAAAAATAAGAAGGAGCAAACAGCTAATTTGGTAAATGATCTTAAATTCAAAAAAGTAAGACCAGACGAAGTAAACGAGCAGTTAATCGCATTCGGAACAGCTCCTTTAAAAGAAGGTACAAGTATCTACAATTTATTGAAAAGACCGAATATCGGCTTAGAAGAGATCAAACAATTAACGCCCGAAATCGAAGAATATTTGGCCAAATTTACCGCCGATGTTTTGGAACATGCTGAAATCAATATCAAGTACGAAAGCTATATTGAAAAGGAACAAGCCATGGTAGATAAAACCCTACGTCTGGAACACTTGCCAGTTCCTATTGATTTTGATTACAATAAATTATCTGCTGTTTCGATTGAAGGTCGTCAAAAATTAAATAAAATTAGACCCGCTACTATTGGTCAAGCATCAAGAATTAGTGGTGTATCCGCATCTGATATTTCTATTTTGATGATGTTTATTGGCAAATAAGTTGCTAGTTACGAGCGTTATTTTCGAATAAAATCAAGCTAATCATTCCTTATCTTAACGGTTCTGAATTTCGGTTCAGAACCGCTTATTCAAATCGTATTCATAATGGTTGAACAATTGCAGGCTTGTCCCATCTGTCAAAGCCAAGAACTTACCCACTTTAAAACCTGCCAAGACTATACCGTTAGTCAGGAGAAATTTGACATTGTCAACTGTAAAAGTTGCGGTTTTAAATTTACCAATCCACGTCCAGATGAAGCCAATGTTGGACGGTATTATAAATCAGATTCCTACATTTCACATAGTAATACCTCAAAAGGAATCATCGCAAAACTCTATCATGCGGTACGCAAATATACCCTACAAGGCAAACTATCGCTCATTAATAGACTAGCCAACAAAAAAGGAAAACTACTGGATGTAGGCTGTGGAACGGGAATGTTTATCAACTGTTGTCAGGAAGCAGGATGGACGGTTAAAGGAATTGAGCCTGACCCTGATGCAGGTAAATTTGCGAAAGAACTCAATAAGGTACAGATTGAATCCCAGATTTTAGGAAGTTATTCCAGCGAACAGTTTGATGTCATTACCATGTGGCACGTGCTAGAACACGTTCACCAACTTAATGAAACTGCCAACTGGCTCAACCAACGATTAACAAAGGAAGGTCACTTAATCATTGCAGTGCCGAACTACGAATCAAAAGATGCTCAAATCTATCAAGAGCAATGGGCGGCTTATGACGTGCCTCGTCATCTATACCACTTCTCACAGAAAAGTATCCAGCAATTAATGGGAAATCATGGTTTCAAACTTGTGGAAACGCTACCCATGAAATTCGATTCATTCTACGTGAGTATGTTATCCACAAAATACCAAACAGGAAGTATCAATTACCTAAAAGCGTTCTTTGATGGCCTTAAATCAAATCGCTGGGCTAGTAACAATCAACAGAACTATTCGAGCCTTATTTATGTCTTCAAGAAGCAATAATTAACGATATTTAACGTCTTATCCACAGCCCTCAGTTTATAAATTAAAACTGAGGGCTTACTTTTGTATTACCTTTTTGAAGCTATTCGCTCAAAATTTGACAAATAATCCACAATTTAGAGCGAATTTTAAGAAAAAATCCAATTGAAGAAGATTTAATCCACAATGTTTTCAACATATCCACAATGAAAGTTAAACACATACTATTGATAAGTTTTTTGAGTTTTGTCTTTATTGAGACCCTTTTTAGCTGTGCCCAAATTGTTGCACCTACGGGTGGAAAAAAAGATACCCTTGCTCCGAAGTTGGTGCGAGTATTCCCAAATAACCAGAGTAAGAATTTTCATGGAACCTTAATTGAACTACAATTTGATGAATACGTAAACGTCGATAACATCAAACAACAACTGGTCATCACCCCAAGTTTGACGGAAGGCTACGAAACGAAAATCATGCCGAAGGGCGTTCGATTGACCTTGAATGCTCCTTTAAAAGAAAACACCACCTATAACTTGAACTTTAAGGAAACGTTTAAAGACATTACGGAGCGTAATCCTGCCAAAAATGTACGCTTAGTTTTTAGCACAGGAAATGTCATTGATTCGTTAAAAGTAGATGGAGAAGTGATGAATGTACTCTCTGGAAAACCCATGATGGATGTATCCGTTGGTTTATATCAATATTCAGATACCTTAAAGCCTGCAAAGAACAAGCCTTACTATTTTACCAAAACAGATAGTTTGGGCAAATTCAATATGGAAAATATCGCAGCAGGTAAGTACCGAATCTATGCCATAACTGATTTGGATAATAATTCACTGTATGCTGAAGCTAAGGAAATGATTGGTTTTGTAAGAGATACCATCAACTTACAAAGCAATCTATCCACACTCAAAATTGCCATGAGTAAAAATGATAAAACTAAAAATAAGGTCAGTAAATCAAGAGCTACGTCAAGTTACTATTTTGTAGAATACCTAAAACCAATCAAAAGTTTCAAAGTAAGTTTTGCCAAAACAAGCGATAGTATCACTTATCAACAAGTTGGTTCGAACTCAATTCGCTTTTTTAACATCAAGAAAAATTCAACGGATACCTTAAAAGTACAAATAGCCGTAACGGATTCGCTAGAGCGTGTCTTTACGCATGAGCAAAAAATTAAGTTTAAAGTACCTAGTAAAAAAGAAAATGATAACATTAAGGAAGAACTTACCACCAAAATAACCCCTGATGCCAACGATGATGTAGAGCCTAAAAGTTTAGCATACACATTGACATTTAGTAAACCTATTCGTTCGTGGAGTATAGATAGCATCAAAGCAATAAGTGATACAATCAAGAAAATTCCTGTTTCGAAAGAACTTATCCACTGGAATAAGGACATGACAGAAATGAATATCGTCTTTAAGGAGGTCATCCGAGCCAAAGAAAACATTAGTATTCAATTTCAAAAAGGTGCGTTCATCTCAATTGAAGGAGACAGCTCTATGTATATTAAAACCTTAAATCCTATAAAAGATCCAGAACTATATGGGACGATTGGTGGAGAAGTTACCAACAAACAAAAAAAGAACTTCATTGTACAACTAATCAACGAGCAGGGACAGGTGATACAGGAATTGTTTAATACCCCTGCTTATAACTTCACTTTCGTGAAAGCAGGCTTATACACAATTAGATTAGTGGTCGATGAAAACGGAAATCGTCGTTGGGATACTGGCGATGTGGATAAAAATAGCCTTCCAGAGCCTATTTTGTTTATAAAAGATAAAATAAAGCTAAAACAGAACTTTGAATTAACTGGATTCAACTTTTCCATAGACTAATTGTGGATAACCTCGCTTTCCACACTGATTTTCCACTTGCCAAAACAAGATAAACGAAGCAAAAAGTGGAAAACCACAAAGTATGTGCAAATAGTGTTGATAAGTAGTCGATAATTGGTACAATTAGTGTTGATTAAAAATTATAAGTCGTGGAAAGTAATTCTACTTAGTTATCCACGTGTATAAATACTTGAGTTATCAGCAGCTAACAGACAAGTTAAACACATTAAAAGAGTCGTGTTGATAAGCACAAGATAAATGGATAACTTGTAAACATAGATGTTAACAAAAATTAAGTCACTGATTATCAATTATTTAATAGTTAATAACTACTTTATAACTTGTGGACAAAAGAGGACTTACCCACAAGACTTTAAAAAAAATGATTTCTTAACAATTAATTAACATATCCACAGACCATATAGAAATAATAGATTCTTTTCTCTTTTAAAAAAAAATTAAAATCTATATTTATATACAATGTTGAAATGTGTGAAAAAATGAAAATGAAATGGAAGAGCGTTTGAAAAATAAAAAAGGGAAGTGGATTCGATATGGCTGGTGCTTGGTTCTTGTATTGTTGACGGGGTCTTTGAAAGCTCAGGAAGCAGAAGTGGGGATGGAATACCTAAAAGCAGGGGAATTTGAAAAAGCGAAGGTTATTTTTCAGAAATTGGCGAAAAGTAAAGAATCAGTAAAGCAAGTTCATAAGCCTTATTTACAGACACTTATCAAGTTGAAAGAGTGGGATGCTGCTGAGAAATTTCTGAAAAAAGAGATTAAATCTTCAGACGGTGATGTAAAATACATCGCCGAATACGGAAGATTGCTCGAAATGCTTGAAAAAAAGGAGGATGCCACTAAACAGTACACCCTTGCTGTGGATAAAGCAAAGCTTGATGATAACGTATTGATTGGTCTGTTAAATGACCTAATCGAGAATGGACAGTACGATTTAGCCATCAAAGCAATTGAAGAGTCGAGAGTTGCTACGAAAGATGCAGGGAAAAAGACCCTAGAGATGGCTAAACTCTATCGTAGAGTGGGTAAAAGGGCAGAAATGATAGAGGAGTACTTGAGATACGGATTAATGACGGAAAACCTCGAATCTGTCGAAATGATGTTTCAAGATGAACTAAAAGAGGATAGTGATATTGAACTGTTTGAGAAAATACTTTATGCGGATATTCAGAAGTATCCAGAACAGCCTTATTTCAGTCAACTATTGAGTTGGCATTTAATTCAAAAGAAGGAATTCAATAGGGCCTTTGTCCAACTGAAAGCCTTGGATCGTCGGTACAAAAAAGAAGGACTTGAAGTTAGCCGTTTGGGGGATTTGGCCTATCAAAATAAGGATTTTCAGAGTGCAGGGAAAATTTTTGAATATCTGGTAAAAGAGTACCCCAAAAATGTATATTATCCAGTGTGGAGAAGAATGTTGATAACCTCAAAAGAGGAGTTGATAAAGACGGTTTATCCTGTCAATTTAGCGGATATTCGAGTTTTAATCAACGAATATAGTAAGATGTTAGGGGAATTGGGGATAAATCAGCGAACATTAGACGGTCTTAGAAATCAAGGTTTATTGTATGCCTTTTATCTAAATGAAAAGGATACGGCAATCACGGTTTTGAACAAGGCAATTGCCAATGCTCAGGGTGATCAGCAATTCATAGACCGTTGTAAATTGGATTTGGGAGATATTTATGTGTTGAAAACTGAACCTTGGGAAGCAACCTTATTATATTCACAAGTGGAAAAGTCCGAAAAAGATAGTCCACTCGGATACGATGCGAAATTAAGAAATGCAAAATTGGCTTATTTCAGAGGGGATTTTGAATTAGCTCGTGAGGTCTTGGATATTCTTAAACAAGCTACCACTCGTGAAATTGCTAACGATGCCATGGATTTGAGTTTACTGATTTTAGAAAATACAGGGGAAGATAGTACGGAAGCGGGTATGAAATCGTATGCAGCAATTGAATTACTTCTTTTTCAACATCGAGATACGGAAGCCTTAGCAGCGATGGATAAGATGTTGAAAACCTTAAAAGGAAATTCATTGGAGGATAACGTGTTATTTTTACGAGCAAAGACCTACTTACGAATAGGTGATGTGGATAAAGCGATTAAAGATTTAGAAACGATTCATGAACAATTTGCTATCGAAATTTTAGGGGATGATGCTTTATACACCTTAGCCAAGATTTATCAAGATAATTTGAATCAATCAAGCAAAGCCATGAAGTTGTTCCAAGAGTTATTAACAAAATATCCAGGAAGTATCTACGGAGCTGATGCACGAAAAAGATTCAGAAATCTTCGGGGGGATGCAATAAATTAGTAATAATTTTCATTTCTAAGAAAGAGGTGCGTAAAAGTCAAAAGTTTATGAGTGACCATCGCTCAGATTAAAGCTAAGAACAGAGATATTATTTTGTGTTAAATGCTTTAAACATTAAACTTCTACACTTTTTACACACCTCTTTTCTTTTTTCCACATAACCGTATTTCATCTGATAACAGGACTACTTCATTTTTCATATTTTAATAATTACGCTCATGAAGTATTGGTCTTTACTGCTCATGTTGTGTATAAGTCGTACTTATGCACAGCAAAATCCAGCTACGTTTGTTTGTCATTATTATGGAAATAGTAGTCAGGTAGATGAAATTTGCCAAAATATGCAACGCTACATTTCGGCGGGTCGTGCCGAAAAGGAGGTCAAGAAAATAGCTTCTTTGATGAATCTCTCTCGTTGTCCCTTTCAAATGGTCGAATGCGACAATACAGATAATTGTTTTGCAACCCTCGTGGAAGGTGTACCTACCATTATTTATGACCGTGATTTTTTGAATCGAGTAGAAGAAGTAACAACTAAAGACTGGTCCGCTATTTCGATTTTAGCTCATGAAGTAGGTCATCTAGTTTATTATCACCCGACATCTCCTCGTACCGACCAACGTCAAAAGGAATTAGAAGCAGACGAATTTTCGGGAGCTTGTTTGTTTAAACTGGGTGCAAGTTTAGAAGAAGCTCAATTAGCGATTAACCATTTTCAGGACGAAACAGGCAATAACACCCATCCGCCAAGATGGGAACGACTCAAGGCTATTGAAAAAGGGTGGAAGGAAGAATGGACAAAAGCTGGAGGAAAAATGGTGGAAAATAAAAATGAAGAAGCCCAGATAAGCATTGCCGATGAAACGCAAAAAGAAATAATGCAGCCTGTGTACACTCGCCCACAAGTTGTGGATAACCATCAAACAGGTTGTATCGAAGGAAATTGTTCAGAAGGATTGGGCTATTTTATCCACAGTTCACAAGGAAGTTATAAGGGTTTATGGAAAGACGGTAAACGGCACGGAGCAGGAATTCACTATGACCCACAAGGTTACAAAATTTACGAAGGAGATTGGATTGCAGGAAAGCGTGATGGAAATGGGATTTACTATTTTGAAACGGGCGAAGTTTTTCAAGGTATTTTTATCAACGATAGACCTAGTTCTTCGGGCGAATATGTTTTAAATAACACAACATCAACCGAAATTGTCAAGCTACGCTATGTACATGCAGACGGCACAGAAGAAATCATTCGAGTCAAAAAAGGAAATTAGATTCAATCTTTTTTTATAACTTACATCGGCTTGCTCTTTCAAAGGGCAAGCTTTTCTTTTTTATCAACAAAAAAATTATGCTTACATACTATTTTGTAAAATAGTTATGTATATTTGAAACAACTAAATATAAATTTTGCTATGTTATTTTGTATTTTTAGTATAGCATACTTTTGTCAATAAGCCATGAAAACACATCCGCATATCAGTCGAGTTTTTGATCTACTCCATAATTGTATCGTTCCGTCTAATAAAGACGATGTTTTTGCCATTAAGCGTGGCGGTACTTGGCATAAATATACTGCTCAAGAGGTATTAAGTATTGTCAATAAGGTAAGTCATGGGTTATATAAGTTAGGTGTACGAAAGGATGACAAGATTGCCATTGTTTCAACAAACCGACCAGAGTGGAATTTTATGGATTTGGGTATGCAGCAAATAGGGGCTGTTTCTGTACCTATGTACCCAAATATTACGGTCGAAGATTACAAATATATTTTTGCTGATGCAGGGGTAAAATTCATTTTTGTCTCAGATGCCCACTTATTAGCAAGAGTAAAGGAGGCAACTTCCATGTTAACAGACATCGAAGCAATTTATACCTTTGATGAAATTGATGGGGAAAAAAACTGGAAAGAGGTCGCTTTAGCTGGTGAAAAAGGAGATAATACCCAACTCGAACAACTTAAAAATGAAGTCAGTTCGCATGACTTGTTAACGCTTATTTATACTTCGGGAACGACTGGGAAACCTAAAGGGGTAATGCTTACGCACCGCAATATTGTGGCAGATATTGAAGGAGTAATTGATGGAAAACACCTTGAATTTGAACCGACGGATAGGGCATTGAGCTTTTTGCCTTTGTGCCATATTTATGAACGAACCAATTTATATGTGTTTATGCGGTCTTCAGTTTCTATCTATTATGCCGAAAGTATGGAAACGATTGGGGATAACTTAAAGGAAGTAAAACCTCAAGTATTTGCCACCGTACCACGTTTATTGGAAAAAGTGTATGATAAAATTGTAGCGAAAGGTCATGAACTAACAGGCGTTAAGAAGCAATTATTCTTCTGGGCTTTAAACCTTGGACTTCGTTATGACCCAATGGCAGATATGGGTTGGTGGTATAATTTTCAATTAGTAATTGCTCGAAAATTGATATTTAGTAAATGGCAAGAAGCTCTTGGGGGTAATATCAAATTAATTGCTTCGGGTTCGGCTGCTTTACAACCCCGTTTATCTCGTGTATTTTGGGCAGCAGGTATTCCAATTGTAGAAGGTTATGGACTTACGGAAACTTCACCTGTGGTTTCTTCGAGTTTATTAGACGATTTTAGAGTGGGCTGTGTCGGTTCAGTAATTCCTAATATCCAAGTGAAAATTGCGGACGATGGCGAAATTTGTGTAAAAGGCCCTACCGTAATGAAGGGGTATTACAACAACCTAGAAGCAACTGCCGAAGTGATTGACTCAGAAGGCTGGTTTCATACAGGTGATATTGGAGAATTATTTGAAGGAAAATATCTGAAAATTACCGATCGTAAAAAAGAGATTTTCAAAACTTCGGGTGGAAAATACGTTGCTCCACAATTGGTGGAAAATAAATTGAAGGAGTCTATCTTAATTGAACAGGCAATTGTGGTAGGTGAAGGACAGAAATTCCCATCGGCTTTAGTGATTCCTGAGTTTAATGCTTTGAAAGATTGGTGTAACCGAAATGACATTGCTTATACCACCAACGAACAAATGGTTTGTAATGAAAAAGTAAAGCAGAAATTTAATGAGGATGTAAAAGCGTTAATGCAAAGCATTGCTCAGTATGAACAGGTGAAGAAAATTCATATTCTACCAGCTTTATTTACGATAGAAGGAGGAGAATTGACCCCTACATTAAAACTAAAACGCAAGGTTATCCACACAAAATACAGTCATCTCATCGAAAAACTGTATGAATAGTTTAAGTTAATAGGTATGAGGTTGTAGGTATTAGGTAGTAGATATGAGGTAATAGAAATTCATACCTACTACCTCATACCTACTACCTAATTCCTACTACCTCAAATCGAATTTCTACTAAGCCAAAAGATAAGCTTTAAAGTCCTCAAAGTTTTTACTCATCGGTATCGCTACTTTTTCTTTAGATAATAAATCCGAAAGACGGGTTGGAACTTCAACTTTCGTCCCTAATGTGTCTTCGACTACATCCAAGAATTTAGCATAATGTGCTGTGGATAAAAAGACTCCCGCAACTTCTTCTTGCAACGATTTAGTGTAATCCTTCAGACCTAAATAAGCTACCGCAGTATGTGGACACATCACATAACCTGTGCGATCAAATACTTCTTTGATCGCTACACGAGTCTCGGCATCGTCTCTGAAATCGCCAGAAATATGTTTGACTACTTCTTCATACGCATCACCTGCTAAGATACGCATACGAATAAAGTTGGAAGGGTTACCTACATCCATTGCGTTAGAAATCGTTTCTTGCGAAGGTTTTGGTTCGTAAACTCCTGTGGATAAGTAGTTAGGAACAATGTTATTCACATTGGTAGCCGCCACAAACTGCTGAATTGGTAAGCCCATACGCTGTGCAATTAAGCCAGCCGATAGGTTTCCGAAGTTACCACTTGGCACACAGAAGACCACAGGTTTTGTATTACCCATTTTCTTCAACTGTGCATAAGCACTAAAATAATAGAATGCTTGTGGAATTAAACGGCTGATATTGATAGAGTTAGCCGATGCTAAGTTGAACGTTGTGGATAACTCTTTATCTAAGAATGCACCTTTCACTAAAGCCTGACAATCATCGAATGTTCCATCTACTTCTAAAGCCGT
>JARXAV010000086.1 GCA_029865665.1 Flectobacillus sp.
GGTGTTGGGATGCCTCAATTAACAGCAGTTTATGAAGCAGCTAAAGCCGTAGCAGGTACGGGCGTTCCGATTATTGCAGATGGTGGTATTCGTTTCTCTGGTGATATTGCCAAAGCAATCGCTGGTGGTGCAAACACGGTAATGATTGGCTCAATGTTAGCTGGTACAGACGAAGCTCCAGGTGAAGTAATCATCTATGAAGGACGTAAATTTAAAACATACCGTGGTATGGGTTCATTGGAAGCGATGGAAGACGGTTCAAAAGACCGTTATTTCCAAGATGCAGAAGATGACATCAAAAAATTAGTACCTGAAGGTATTGTAGGTCGTGTACCATTCAAAGGTTCTGTTTCAGAAATCCTTTATCAAATGGTTGGTGGTCTTAAAGCTGGTATGGGTTATTGCGGTGCTGGTTCCATCGAAGCAATGCACCATGCTCGTTTTGTAAAAATCACTTCTGCGGGTGTGAAAGAAAGTCACCCACATGATATTACAATCTCGAAAGAAGCTCCGAATTACAGTGCTAAGTAATTAAGACTTTTATGATTGACATAAAAAAACCTGACAGTTTATCTTTGTCAGGTTTTTTTATACTCGATACTTTTCTTATGCTTTTTTCTTTCCTTTAGCAGCAGATTTTGGTGCTAATGAATTAATCCAACCAGCTACCTTCATTGCATCATCTTTAGAGATGTTTTTCATTGGAGCCATTGGCGGATAACCAGGCCAGTTTGACGGCTTCGGATTAGCGATTAATTCAACGATTTTTTCTTTTGAATACTTCTTCTTTGCAATGTCTTTGTAAGCAGGACCTACTAATTTGGTATCCGCCTTATGACACGCTAAACACGTATTTTTTTGCAAAATCGACTTGATGTCTTCTGGAATGTCTTGTGCTTGCACGTTTGCTACGAAACCTGCTAATAACAACGCACTGAATAGTACTTTTTTCATGAATGTGATTTATTTGTCTGTTTCAACAAGTGCGATAAAACACCTGTAACATAATTTGGATAATTGAGCTTGACTAACGAATACAAAGTAATAACATTATAGCAAATAATTTATCATTTCTTATCCTAATTAATCTTACTGTTTACAAATCTATATAAATATTTTAACATGAATTGTTAATATCGTGTTAACGTTTTGAAGAATATGCTTCAATAGAATTACGTACATTACCGTACTGAGCCAACAACGAGATTGCTTCTTCACGACTGATACCCAACTCTTTAATCAACATATTCTCTGCTCTTACTACTAACTTGTCATTACTCAACTGCATATCCACCATCTTATTCCCTTTCACTCTACCCAATTGAATCATGGTAGCAGTAGAAATCATATTTAAGACCAGTTTTTGAGCCGTTCCTGCCTTCATTCGGGTACTTCCTGTTACGAACTCTGGCCCAACAATTACCTCAATTGCATATTCGGCAGCTTGTGCTATCGGGCTTCCCGCATTGCAGGCAATTGAGCCTGTTAACAAACCCGCCTCTCTGGCTTTTTGCAAACCACCTACCACATAAGGAGTACGCCCAGAAGCCGCAATACCCACAACGGTATCGAGTTCACTAATTCCTTGAGCCTGCAAATCTAACCATGCTTGTTCCTGATTATCCTCCGCATTTTCTACTGCTTTACGAATAGCACCGTCTCCTCCAGCAATAATTCCTACGACTAAATCAAAGGGTACTCCAAACGTTGGAGGGCACTCCGACGCATCGACTACACCTAAACGACCACTTGTACCAGCACCGATATAAAATAAGCGTCCGCCTTGTTTCATTCGAACAACAAGTTGAGCAACCAAAGCTTCAATCTGAGGAATCGCTTTTTCAACGGCTAAAGGCACACTTTTATCCTCCTGATTGATTCCTGAAAGAAGTTGTCCTAGGCTCATTTTATCCAAATCATTATAATTTGAACTTGATTCAGTCGTGAGAATATCTAAATTAATACTAGATGACATGATGGTATATATTGAGTAAAAGAATAAACTGAGCTTATTGCTAAAAGTTATTAAGTACTCCGACCTATTTGACCACATAGAGACATAGAAAACATAGTTATGTAAAAAATGATAATCAATTACATAACTTACTGTTTACTAGATTACTATCTGATTCTTAAAATAAATGTTTCTGAATACTTAATTCGTTTCTGAATAATATTTAAAGAATAACGGAATCGTTTCAATTCCCTTATAAAAATTAAACAAGCCGTAATGTTCATTTGGCGAGTGAATGGCATCTGAGTCAAGCCCAAAGCCCATTAAAATGGTTTTAAGTCCTAACTCTTTTTCGAACAAGGCAACAATCGGAATACTTCCTCCTCCTCTTGTTGGAACAGGCTTTTTGCCGAAAGCTTCCTCCATCGCACGTTCTGCGGCTCTGTATTCCTTCGAGTCAACTGGTGTTACATAAGGTTCTCCACCATGATGAGGACGTACTTTAACCGTTACACCAGCAGGAGCAATTGCTTGCAGATGCTTCGTAAATAATTCTGTAATGACTTCCGATTTTTGATTGGGTACTAAACGCATCGAGATTTTAGCAAAAGCCTTTGAAGGTAATACCGTTTTCGCACCTTCGCCAATATAGCCACCCCAAATACCATTAGCATCCAAGGTAGGACGAATTGAAGCACGTTCTAAAGTTGTGTACCCCTTCTCTCCTACTACTTCATCAATACCTAAATCCTCTTTATAAGCATCCAGGCTAAAAGGAGTCAATGCCATGGCAGCACGCTCTTCTGGTGTTAGTTCAACAACATCGGCATAAAAGTTTGGAATCGTGATGCGGTTATCTTCGTCGTGTAAAGACGCAATCATTTTGCTTAACACATTGATCGGATTGGCAACTGCTCCGCCGTAAACGCCCGAATGTAAGTCACGATTTGCAGCCGTAACTTCTACTTCTAGGTAACTCAACCCTCTCAAACCAACATCAATCGAAGGAATATCATTGGCGATAATTGCCGTATCCGAAATCAAGACCACATCAGCAGCCAATTTTTCCTTGTTGGCACTTACAAAAATACCCAAATTATCAGAGCCGACTTCTTCTTCTCCCTCAATCATAAACTTAACGTTACAAGAAAGTGAGTTAGTTACCATCATCGTTTCAAAGGCTTTAATGTGCATATATACCTGCCCTTTGTCGTCGCAAGCCCCACGAGCGAAGATTTTTTCGTCTTTTACTACGGGTTCAAAAGGAGGCGAATCCCACAATTCATACGGGTCAGCTGGTTGTACGTCATAATGTCCATAAACCAATACCGTCGGAAGAGTTGGATCAATTATTTTTTGTCCAAAAACGATTGGATGTCCAGCCGTTTCACATATTTCAGCAGAATCAGCACCTGCTTCGTTTAATTTCTGACAAATAAATTCAGCCGCTTTACGGACATCTCCCGCAAATTTACTATCAGCACTTACCGAAGGAATGCGTAATAAATCTAGTAATTCACTTAAAAAACGGTCTTTGTTCTCGTTGATATATTGATTCATATTGTTGTTGATTGATTTTTTATATACAAAACGCTTCTAAATATTGATTAAACCAAATTGGCTTTATTGCAGTATTATACAAGACGTTTTCTGCTAGAAGATGTACAATTAAACTCGGGGCAGACAACTTTGAGTTATCTGCAATTATTAATTCATCTAGTAAATGATAATTCTGATTTAATTGAACAAGATTACCAATGTAATTCTTTTCGACCTCACTTGGAGTAACATAATGTCCCCCCGTTTTTACTCGCTCTGCAACCCTCTTTTGAGATAATTCTAATGAATCTACCATTAAGAAAAACATTGTTACATGATAATCAGCATCTTTAAACTGTTTAATTATTTCCCACGGAGAAGGACTACTAAAATGCCCTTCATAAGCAAAATCAAGCTGATTATTAATTGAATGCTTGACCAATGATTCAAATTCTTGAACTGTAGCCTGAAAAGCAGCATCTCTGGCATATTTCGGAGATTTAATCTTTGATGGAAATATTGAACGTAATGTTTCAACAAAAAATTTATCTCCATCAAAAACTTTTAATTGTGCGAATGAATCGGGAAGTAGGTCTTTGGAAAGCGTTGATTTTCCAGCACCATTTGCTCCAGTTATCACAAATAGATTAGGCATAAGTCAAATGATATTTTTCTCTAACTTGTTTAACCTCCTGTAAATTTAGTTCTCTTACAATGTGGTATTCAGTATAGTCTATATCAAACTCTACCACTTCAATCTTACCATCGGCATATTCCATATAAACTTGATTACTCGGCAAACTTTCTGTATCATCAATCATGAATGGAAAACCAGCCTCGTGTTTGTTTTTACGAAGCTGTAAAATTAGATGTGTAACCCGCTTATCAAAGTTATAATTCAATGTTTGTTGCATAGCATTTTATCATTTTAAGCAATTTACAAAATATTGTAGGAACACGATTACCTAACTATTTAACATCCTTGAGACAAGCTTATTACTTGATACTAGAAGGCTTATATTCGTCTTCATCCTACAAAAAAATACCTCTTGTTACTTATAACAAGAGGTACAAAGATACTGAATTAGTGATATTGAAAACCGAAAGGCTTTATAAACTAAGGCTATTCTATTACTTTTTTCTTTTTAAGATAAATTCTATTTTCTTCACCACGCATTAATCGGATGATATTTTTGCGGTGCGTAATGACAATCATACCAAACAAGACAAATCCGAAACCAATCACTAAGCCATTTTCTTTCCCGAAAGTCTTCAATACTAATAAAATTGGAAAAGCTAATGAAGCTAAAATTGCTCCTAAAGAAACATAATGAAACGACATAAATACCACAAAGAAAATCAACATACATACCAAAGCGGCTTCTGGGTGTACAGACAATACCATCCCTAACAACGTTGCCACTCCTTTTCCTCCCTTAAAATTTGAAAATACAGGAAACACGTGACCAATAACAGCAGAGAACCCAAAGATTAGTTTAAGTGTTTGACAATCTGACCAATCCACTAAATTCGTGTAGTAAAGAATTAGTGCTAACGAGGTGGCAATCCATCCCTTCATTGCATCAATAAATAACACTACCGTTCCCGCCTTTTTACCTAATACTCTGAACGTATTCGTTGCCCCTGCATTTCCACTTCCATGCTTACGAATGTCCATTCCGAAGTACGCTTCTCCATACCAAATTGCGGTTGGAATAGACCCCAATAAATACGCTGCAAAGCAGCAAACTATAATGATTAATGTTAGCATAAGTAGTGAGTTGTACAGATAAATGTTTGGCTTTATTCTTATATCATAGTGGTCATTATGAGGCTTTAATCAACAAAATAAGTAGTTTTTTAAAGTCTTTAAAACAAAAATAAGACAAAGGAAAAGCAAAACCTATATTACTATAAAAGTTCCTCAAATAGTACAAATGGCATATTAAAAAGGTTAAATTTTAAGCCTTTTTCAGCAAAAAGAAAAAGGACAATACCGTATTATTAACGATATTGTCCTTCGAGATTATTTCTATTTTAACTCTTAGAAAGAGAAATGCACCGATGCTTTAATCACAAAGGACTTTGGAGCATCTCCTTCATATTTATGATCAAGGTAAGTCAAACGGTGAAAAGCTTGAATTCGGAATATTTTAAAAATATTATCAATTCCGTAACCAACCTCAGCATAAGGAGTATTAGCATCTAATGACGAGAATTCGTAATGTTTTTTCAAAGGAACTCCTTTTTCTTCCTCTAATCTAATCATCAAATCTTTATTCGATTGTCGTTGACTTCCAAATAAGATATTCGCAGAAGCTATCAAACGCCATTTCAGCTGACGAATTGCAGGAATTCTATTAAACAGTAACCCTTCAAAATTATGGTTATAGCTTAGGGATACATATTGGTCACTCACAAATTCAAAATAGCGCATTGTATTGAACGCAGCACGGTTATAGAAAAACGTTTCGTTTCCTAAATGTGGGAATAAAAGAGGTGCCGGTAAATCCGTTGGAATATAGCCTGCTTGTAAGGTATAATCCGAACGTCCAAGATTTCCTAAACGTAATGATTGAAATACTTTTGCCGTAAAACGATTGTAGTTAAAATCGCCACCTAATAGTCCTTTCATTCCTCGTTGATAAGTAAGCGTTACGACTGGTACTCGTTTAGTCCCAAGAGTAATACGCTCATTTCCATCCATGATAAACGTTTCATTTTTAGAGAAACGAGCCTCAACTGTGAAAAATGTGTTGTCAAAATTAGAACGACGAAGTACTGCACCTAACTCATCTTTATATCTAAATGGAGCATCAAATTCTACAGGATTGAACGTCCTTGTTGTTAATGCTCCCTTAAATGAAAACCCTTTTGTTGGCTCTGTTGTAACAAAAGCTTCATTTTCTGTACGATAAAAAGCCCCTGAATAATTTCCCCAACGTGTAAAGGCATAGAATATCTTATTATCACCGATAACATCAGGCGTTAATCCAATCCGTTCCAAATCATAGCTATGCTTGATACCTGCCACCGTCCAATGACGACGAGACAGAATATAATCTACTTCTCCAGAATATTTGATTGTTTCGTCCTTTGTTCCATACCCAACCCAACCTTTCAAGATCCATTGCTTGCTAAATTGGGCATTCGTTCTGAAACCAGCTCTCAAACGTAATCCTTCAATTTTGTTCAATGCAATCGCATTCAGATAAGGACCAACTTCTAATCCGCCAAAACGTTTGTAACCACTAGCAATGATTTCAGCAATTTCAACATAGGTCTTTACAATCGGTACATTTCGGACAGTATCAATCAGTTTGGAAGCTAATAAATCTTGACCTGACATCGGTTCATGTCTAGCCTTAACCCAGAACTCTGGATCAGTTTCTTTTGAGTCTTCTGCTGTTTCAGATGGAATATCATAAAAGCTCAAGTCTTTAGGCTTATTTACCACAAAATCCTTGTTCGAAATATACATTTTCAAAAGCATACCCGCAGACCCTTTCGATACTTCGGCTAAATCGACTAAGAAACGTACCTTAGATGGCAACCATGCTCCATCCGAAGTCTGCTCTAATTCTTGGGAAATCTTGATTTTATCAATGAAGTTGATATTCGCTTCTTTGCCTACCGTTGCATCAATTTGTACCAAGGCATAAGAAGCCGTGTCAATGTAAGCTTTCCCGACAAAAACTAAGTCTTTATCATTCTTAGGGTCGAACTCTAGTCCGTAACAAAAATGCCCATCTACATCTACTGTATCTGCTAAATACCATTTGTAGGTACCTTTCCAGTTATCACCAATTGGCGAGATGATGTCTTTTCCAACAAAAGGAACAAAGTTGTCATAGAAGTTATAATTGGCAAACAAGTTGCCACCTACCAATTGAGAAACAAATCCACCCTCTTTTACCCCAACGCCTTTTACGTTGTTTTTCAAAATCATCTCTTTTTTACGAGCAGGACTTTCACGGTAATAGAATTTTGAAATTGTTTCAGAAATAAACGTAGGAATAACTGCCTTTCCGTCTTCTCCTGCTAGTTTTTCAAATTTTGCAATAGCACCTTCTATTTGCTTCATTACTTTCCGTTTTTTGAATTTATCGGAAATGTTATCCACATCTAGTTCCATTTTTGAATACGAATCGTACTCATAAGCATTCAAACGCTTACGGTCATTCTTTTCAACATTTTCTCGAACTTTACGTAAAATCTTAAACGCAGGATTTTCGCCAGAATACACGACCACTTCATCTAACGACTTAGCCTCTCCTTGAAGTTGAAAATCAATTGCTTGCGTTTTTGCAGTTTTATCCAGTAGTTTTACACGAGTTTTGTAGCCTACAGAACTCACAAAAATGCTGTCGCCAATTACTTTAGCTTTAAGGGTAAATAACCCCTCAAAGTTTGTTTGTGTACCCACATTTAGCCCTTTAATACCCACCGTTGCAAAAGGTAAAGGGTCGCCGTTTTTGGCATCTGTCACACGCCCAGTAACAACATACTGAGCTTGTACGGTATAAGTTACAAAAGCCAATAAAGCGATTGTGAGTACTTTAATAAAATGATTATAATTCATATTTTACACAAATGAGTAGCTATCAATACTGAAAAGCAATAAGAAGACAAATGTAGTATTTTAACTAACAGGTTTTCATTGGGGTACAATTAATATCGGTCAAGTATATTAATCATATTCTAAAGACATTTTTATCATTCTTTTCCCCTACTCTGTACCTATCCTAGGTATGTAATTAATTTCTGAAATGCTCTACCTCTGTGAGAAATCTGACCTTTTTCCTCCATACTCATTTCTGCAAAGGTTCTATCATAACCATTCGGAATAAAAATTGGGTCATATCCAAAACCTTCCGTTCCTTTTAGTTCTTCAATAATTGTTCCCTCTACAATTCCTTCAAACTGTGTCATTACTCCTGCTTGAATTAGGGTAATTACTGTTCTAAATTGAGCATTTCTATTTGTATTACCTTGTAATTTGGATAATAACAAAGCCATGTTATCAGCTGAATTACGATGTTCTCCTGCATAGCGAGCAGAGTAAACCCCAGGTTCACCCGATAGTGCTTCCACTTCTAAACCTGTATCATCTGCAAAACAATTGATTTGATAGTTATCGAAAACATATTGAGCTTTTTGAAGTGAGTTAGCTTCTAGGGTTGTACCTGTTTCGGCCAATTCTTCCTCACAGCCAATCGCTTTAAGGCTTAAAAGCTCAAAACTTACCCCTAATTGTGCTTGAATCTCTGCAACTTTATGAGCATTATTTGTTGCGAAGCATAATTTCATCATTTGATTAAAAGTTTAAATTCAAAAAGCCTTCTCATTTAAGAAAAGGCTTTTTGACTAAAAAGAGTTTCGTTTTTTATTTAATAGCAGTTACTTCTACTTCAAAAAGTAGCGGCGAACTCGGTGGAATCGAATAATATCCCGTACTCGAATTGAGCGCTCCTTTTGTACCATAAGCAATCGACGAAGGCATCAATAACAAGGCTTTTTCACCAAGTTTCATTTTTAAAACACCTTCTTCAAAACCTTTAATAAGTGTACCACTTCCTGCAACGTAGGTAAACGAGCCTGAATCAAATACAGGCGTATAATAAGTCGCATTAGTAGTTGCATTTACTTTTCTTACAGCATATAATAAACTACCCGTATATTTAACGGTTATATTTTTGCCAGTTACCACAGCCGTATCTTGCTTTGGTTTCTCTACTGTTTTGAAAAACTTTAATCCCGAATCTGTTGTCGTAAATGCTGTTGTTGGATAGTTTTTAGCAATATAACTAGCCATTATCTCATCTGCATTTTGAATAGATTTCAACGAAATTTCTAAACGTACTGGCTCAGAAATCGTAGAAAGTTGAGCAAACAAAAAGGTAGCACTACTGCCCACTTTTAGTTTTGAAATAACATAATCCAACAAGGTGTTATTTACATTATAAGGTAAACTCATTACAGCAGCACTATCCACAATCGAATCATCACTTAACCTAAAGAAGGTATAGCTAACCGTTGCAATTTCAGCGGTATTGGCAGTTCGAGCAGTGCTTGACGCATTGCTTATATTGTAATAAACGCCTTCCGTGCTTGTCTCAGTTTGCATCGAAAGTCCTTTCGTTTGAATGTACTTTTCAGTTATGGCTACATTTGCCTTAAATTGTGTATCCGAACCTGAATCTACGTTTGACATACATGAAGTCATCCAAGTCAAGAAAGCAACGGCTAATAAATATGATTTTTTTTTCATTATGTCTATTTATCTTTAAAATCTATAATTTCAAGGTCAAATCGTAGTGGTGTATTAGCAGGAATAGTTCCCTTTCCACTCGTACTGTACCCTAATGACGATGGAATTACAATTGTTGCTTTTTCCCCTTTTTTCATTCGATTAACTCCTTGAAGAAAACCTGTTACAATCAAATAACTACTACTACTAGTTCCTGTGCTAGACCCTATAGTAATATCTAACGAATCCTTTTCTGTCCCATCGGTATTTTTGCCATAGTTAGAGTCAAACTTTGTCCCATTTAACAAGTATCCTGTATATTTTACCTTCGCTATTTTGCCTGAAGCTGGATAATCTCCTGTACCTTCTGTAGTTCTGAAATAACGAATTCCAAAATCTACTTTTTCGGTTAAGGTATATTTCAACTTGTTAATCATCGTATCACGAACATAACGATCAATATCAGCTTCTTCACTAGAAGTATAATAATACGTGATGTCAATACGAAGCGGTGAGTTTACCGGAATATTTTGTTGTGGAAATGCTTGGCTTCCTCCTGCCAATTCAGACGCAATAATAAAAGTTGCTTGTTCTCCTTCCTTCATTAAAGGAATTAGTTTTTTGAACAATATAGGGGAAGCTACTGAATAAACAAATTTATATGGATTCGCCTTCGTCGAACTATCAACTTTCGTACCATCTAAAAGTGAAATAACGTACTGTAAACGAATGGTATCGGCACTAACGCAGGTACGTCCATCAGCTTTAGCTTTCGTGATGGTATAATACAAACCTGTTCCCGACTGTGTCATGGTCAGGTTTTTACTTTTAATGTAAGCCTGAATTGCGGCTTCATTTTGAGTAGTTACTAACCCTTCTTCAAAAGTCACCTTTGAAAGACAAGCACTTAGCAATCCTACGACACCAAGTAAGCCAAAAAATTTAAATAAGTTGTATTTATTCATTGAGTTTCTACAGTTGATTATTTCAAAACGCAATTTACAACTGTGTATTATTAAATGCTGTGTTAAAAACTGTTAATTTGTCTAAGCTAAGCCCTTTTGATACAAAAAGGTGTTGAGATACAGGATTTAAGCCCTATCTCAACACCTTTTCGTGGTATGCTTACAGATTAATGAGCGTGTCCATGTTCGTCCATTCCCATTCCGCCCATCGCTGGGTTGCCACCTGCTTTGAAATCAAGAATTTCAACTTCAAATACCAATACAGAGTTTCCTGGGATTGGCCCTTGTGCTGCTTCACCGTAACCGATTGCTGGAGGAATGATAAAGGTTGCTTTGCCACCTTTTTTCATTAATGTCAATGCCTCGTTAAAACCAGGAATCATTTGACCAATTGGCATATCTACTGGTTGCTTGCTTTCGTCAAATACTTTACCGTCTAAGAACGTTCCTTTGTACATACATTTACAAACATCACCTGCTTTTGGACTAGCACCTGCACCTGGTTGGCTGATTGCATAAAATAAACCTGATGCAGTTTTTTTGAATGCAACACCAGATTTCTTCACGAAAGCCTCGATTAACGCAGGGATTTGAGCCTTACGACCATCTGCATCTACTTTATCTTTAGCAGCTTTAGCAGCCATTTCTTTTTCAAATTCTGCTTTAGACTGTACTTTCACAATCTTCACAGAGTATTTCAAATCTGTTCCTTTTTTGATAAATGGAGGCAATTGACCACCGCCTTTAGCTAATGAATCCACTGGTACGTGAATGGTTGCACTATCACCCAAAGCTAACAAACGAAGACCATCTTCAAAACTACCTTTAAAGCCCATTCCGCCTTTTGGCTGAATCATGGCACGAGCAGGATTATCGGCAGGTGATTCTTGAAGTAATGAATCGGCTGCATTATAAATTTTAGCGGTAAAAGTAACGATGTCTCCATCTTTTAATTTCTTCGCTTTGTCGTCATGGTTATGAAACTGAATTTTAACGCCCTCAACTACCTCTGTACGATTTTTGTTACACGCAACTACCATACTGGCAGCAAGTAATACTCCGCTAATTCTTTTAAGCATTTTTCTTAGTTTTTTATTAGTTTTATTCTTTATTAAGTCAATTTCCTTGTTATTATTGTGTCTTACTCCCCAAATTCAAGTTGTACTTAATTGGGTACTGCCAATAATTCATCTTTGTAAGAAGGCAAAATTGACAATAATTTATCAATTGTTGCTTGTAGTCCAATGCCTACAGTCTTTGCTCCTGAGGCATTTTTATGCCCTCCCCCATTGAAATGAGCCGAAGCCAAACGATTTACGGGGAACTCTTCCACCGAACGGAACGACATTTTTACGGCATCAGGTCTTTCAACAATAATTACCGACATGACAATACCGTCAATTTGTAACCCATAATTAACAATTCCTTCTGTATCTCCCGTTTGAGAATGGAAGCGTTTTTGTTCTTCAGCAGTAATGACGAAGTATGCAACACGATACTCAGGCAAAACTACCATTTTTTCGCCTAAAATATATCCTAGGAATCGTAACCTTTCGAAAGAAGTGCAATCATAGACTCTACGGTGTACCAAATTGGTATTTACGCCAAGTTCCATAATATCCGCAACAATTCTATGGACTGCTGGAGTGGTACATGGATGTCTGAACGACCCCGTATCTGTCATAAGCCCTGCATAGAGACATTCTCCAATAGCTACATCCAATAAGTCTTTATCTCCTAGCAATTCAATTAATTGAAAAATCAACTGAGCGGTTGCGGCTGCATTGGTGTCGTGGTAAACAAATTCCGCAAAACTTTCTGGAAAAGTATGGTGGTCTATCATCACTTTGACCGCCTTCGATGCACGCACAGGTTGTGCCATTGCCTCAATGCGATCCATCACAGAGAAGTCTAAACAAAAAATAACATCTGCATCAGCAATAATTTGCTGTGTTTTTTTTTGATTACGATAATCTTCGTAGTTGACAACGTCTTCATTACCTGGCATCCAAGCGATAAATTTTGGATAGTCAGATGGGGTAATTACCGTAACATGATGACCTTTCTTCTTTAAATATCCAGATAAACCTAAGGATGAACCAAGTGCATCTGCATCAGGTTTGTAGTGAGTCGTAATGACAATATTTTTCGGACTACTAATGAGTTCCCGAAAGGCATCAAGATTTTGCATGATAGTCCTGTTGTTAACAAAAATAAAACGTTGCGATTGAATGATTTGATTTACCCTATAACATCTTACTGTTGTTGAAGATTGCTTAAAATATCAAATCACTAAAAATCAAGCAATTAATTCATAAACACGAAGCCTTTGACCTTATATTTCAGCTATTGTCAACGCTCTAAAGATACAAAGTTAGCCAATAGTTTACAGTTTATAATTTATCCCCTCAACATTTTTGCGGAAACAATGGTTCGTAGCCACTAAAACAGCACGATTCTATCCTCAAAAACGTTGGAAGTTAGGCCTTTGAATAGTACATTTACAATCAAGATTACATTATAACCTACATACATAACATGACTACCAATAGAACATTTACGATGATTAAACCCGATGCAGTAGCAGACGGAAACATCGGAGCAATTATTGCCATGATTGAAGAAGCAGGATTCAAAGTAATAGCATTGAAGAAAGCTTTATTAACACCAAGTTTGGCTGGAAAATTTTACGAAGTACACGCTGAGAGACCTTTTTACAACGATTTATGTGCCTATATGTCTTCAGGGCCAATTGTACCAATGATTTTGGAAAAAGATAACGCTGTTGCTGATTTCCGTGCGTTAATTGGAGCGACTGACCCAAGTAAGGCTGAAGAAGGCACAATCAGAAAACGTTTTGCCAAATCAATGACTGCCAACGCAATTCATGGTTCAGATTCAGACGAGAACGCTACTATTGAAGGCTCATTCTTTTTTGCTTCTACTGAACAGTTCTAAATTTTATTGCTTCCATTGAATAAAAAATCCCTGCACCAATACAACGATGCAGGGATTTTTTATTTGAATGCTTTTTTAAGATTCATTCGCATAATGTCTCTTGGCGAAAGTCCTTTTTTGCTCTTCATCCACCACAAATACCCAACGACCACAACGGCTAAATATGGAGAAACCAACAAGTATAAAATACCCGTATTCAAATTGGAAGCAATTTGACTTCTACCATTTGAAACCGTACTTTCTACCGTCATCCGACACATAGCACATTGGGCAAAAGGAACTAATTTCGTTAGCAGTATCAATACTGCAGTTATTAATAGCTTTTTCATTTGTTGAAATTTTATGCGTAATAAGGTGCAATCATTAGATAAACAATAACGCCCGTAACCGATACATAAAGCCAAAGTGGAAATGTCCACTTTACAATTTTCTTGTGTGCCTCAATTTGGTTGCTTAACGCAAGATATACCGCTCTTAATACAAACCATACAACACCTACTGACAGTAGAATATGGCTCACAAGGAGGAAATAATAAACACCTCTCAGAACACCTTCACCTCCATACGGAGTATTTGGGTTTGAAATATGGTACAAAATATATAGTACCAAAAATAATGCCCCCTGAGCAAATGAAAGCATCATCATTTGTCTATGCTTCTGAATATCTTTGTTCTTAATAAAGATAAAACCTGCAATTAGCGTAATGGACGTTGTTGTATTCAATAAGCCAATTACGTGAGGAAGCACCTTTGTCCAAGTACCCAAATCTATTTTTTGGCGAATTCCAATTAACAGGGCCACTGCTAACGGAATCGCTAATGATAAGATGGTTACTAACTTATCATTTTTAGCGTTTTTTTCAATTGAAAATGAAGCCATACGATCAAATTTTAGTTTCCTGTTTCGTAAATTTTGCGAAGAACTCGAATTTCAAGAATTAAGCGATCAACATCTTTTTTATCAGTCCCATCGTAAAAGCCTCGAATATACCCTTCTTTATCTACCAATATTAACTTCTCTGAGTGGATAAATGTTTCATTGGGCGACTTAATTGCTTTATCATAATCAGAAGCATCAGCTACAGGAATATAATAACCTTTTATCGCCAAGGGATAAATTTGCTCTCTTGTCCCCGTCATAAAGTGCCATTTTCCCGCCACTGCATCATATTCTTTAGCATATTGTTTCAACTTTTCTGGTGTATCATTGGAAGGATCAACCGAAAAGGATACAATCTGAATATCCTCGTTATTCACAAAAACGTCCTGAAGTCGTGTTAATTCAGAAGACATTTTAGGACAAATTGATTCACAACGAGTAAAGAAGAAATCAGCTACGTAAATCTTACCTTTTAACGAACTACTTGAAAAAGGACGAGCATTTTCATCCGTCAACGTCCAAGCTGGAATGGTATGAAACACCGTATCCATTTCTGGTTCATCCCACTTAGGATTCGGATTCTTTGTTAGTTTCACCTCTCCAGAAGTCGAGTCTATGACAGGAATCATCTTAGGAAGTTTATAATGGTTTTCACCAACTCCCTTTAGGAATAAATAAAATAAAGCTGGAATTGCTAATACAGCGATTAGAATTCCAGCTTTGATATTTTTTTGCATAACGGTATCGTTTGATGCGTTTATCTTAAATCAAACTCCAATTATCTGCCGATGTATAAGTGGCTTCCTTCGTAAAAAAGAGCGATTAATAACCAGCATACAAAAACAACAGGAAGTAATAAAGACCAAATAAGCGTCTTAACTTCGTGTTTTAAGTGCATGAATTCACCAACAATATAGAATGCTTTAACCAAAGTCATACCTACATAGATAGCAACTCTCAAGCCATTAGCTGGCATTGTGAATGCGATTATGAACTCGATTGCTGTTAAGATGCAAAGGATGTAAAAAGTTTTCCAGATTGGACCTGTCTGAGCAGGAGCAATTACCTGTTCTTCCGTTTCGTGTGAATGTGCGTGTGAAGCCATTATTTTAATTTGATAATTTAAAAATTAGCTAATTAAAGGTATTGAATAATGAACTTATCCAATACCTTCATTTAATATTTTTGTGTTCTCTTAAACTAAGTAGAAGAATGTAAATACGAATACCCACACTAAATCTACAAAGTGCCAGTAAAGACCTACTTTTTCAACCATTTCGTAATGTCCACGACGTTGGTACAATCCAGTGGCTGTGTTAAAGAAAATCAAGATATTTAAAATCACACCAGAGAACACGTGTGTTCCGTGGAAACCTGTGATAAAGAAAAACAAGTCAGCAAATGCAGGAGGGCCATAAGGGTTACGAGTAAGATTTGCTCCCTCAATTGGATTTCCAAGTGCATCCTTAGCCGCTAAAGCTAAATCATGAGGACCAGCGATAAAGTGAGACCATTCCCAAGCTTGAGAGCCTAAGAAAGTAAAACCACCAACGATTGTCCAAAGCATCCATTTTTCAACAGCAGCACGGTCATTTCTGTGACCTGCTTCTACAGCAAGTACCATTGTTACCGAACTAAAAATCAAAATAAACGTCATGATACCCACAAAAACTAAAGGAGCGTGACCATGATAAAACGGCATTGCTGCGAATACTTCTTCAGGAATTGGCCAGTGACCAGTAGAGAAGAAAAACGCCTCATGTGCGCCTTCCCATGCTTTTTGACTATAACGAATCGTACCGTAAGTAATCAATAAAGCTGAAAAAGAAAAAGTATCTGATAGTAAGAAAAACCACATCATTAGTTTTCCATAACTAGCGTTCAAAGGTTTTGAACCACCCGCCCACGTCATTTTCTCAGGAACAGCTGGTGCTGCGTGAATTGAAGACATTTCTTTAATTTTTGGTTAAAAAATACAAATAATCATTAAAGGTAAAATATATCTATTTTCTTATCGATTAATAAACAAGAAAAAGAATAAATACAACCACAATATATCCAAAAAGTGCCAATAAGTAGCACATAGCTGAATTCTAGTTAAACTTTTGGCATTAATCGAAAGACGGAATGCTGATACTAACGAAACCAATAAAACGACTAATCCAGAAATAATGTGTAATCCGTGAATCCCAACAAACACATAAATCCAAGAGGATGCAACATCCGACCCTGAGAAATGCAGTTGATTTTGAACTAAGTCGGCAAAGCCCAACCATTGCATTATTAAAAAAGCAATTCCAAATGCAAAAGTAATAGAAATTGCTATTCTCAGTGTATTGAAATTATCTTTTTTTGCTGCTAAAACGGCAATGTGCATAAAAATACTGCTTACTATTAATATCGCAGTAGAGTACATGAATATACTTGGTAATTCAAACTCATGCCAGTTACCTTCTGCTTTTCTCACTAAGTAACCCGAAGTCCACCCTGCAAACATCATCGCAATTGAGACGATGGCAAGCCAAAGCATAAACTTTTGAGGATTTACAGAAAGTTGTTTTGCTGGTTCTTCACTCAAATCAATATTTTGCAAATGTTCCTGTGTCATAATGTTTTGTTTCTTAAATTAAAGTTTATCCATCAAAAAGGCGATTTGTAATACTGGTAAGTATAAAAACGAACCGAACATCATCATTAATGCCGCCTTATCAGTAGGTTTTAACATTAGATAAAATGTTTGAGATAAGAACATTACACTTACTAATACAGCAACCATTGCCGAAACCTCACCTGTCATGTGCAATAAATGCGGGACAAACGCACATGGAACAAGGAAGATTGTATAAATCATAATTGTAATTGCAGTACGAAGATCTTTATGTCCATTGTTGGGTAACATTTTAAAACCTGCACGGCAATAATCTTCATCAGCTACCCAAGCAATCGCCCAAAAGTGAGGGAACTGCCAGAAAAACTGAATTGCAAACAATATACCAGGTTCTAAACCAAACGAATTGGTAGCCGCTAACCAGCCAATCATTGGAGGAAATGCACCAGGAAATGCACCTACAAGTACAGATATAGGCCCTACTCGCTTCAACGGAGTATAAACAAAACCATACAGTAGAAATGAGACTACTCCCAACACACCTGCTTTGTAGTTGAATTCAAAGAACAAAATATAGGTTGAAATTATAAAAAGAATTAAGCAAAACAATTGTGCCTCTTTCACAGTTAACCTTCCAGTTGGTAATGGACGGTTCTGTGTTCTTTTCATAAGTTTATCCAAATCCTTTTCTATGATTTGGTTTACAATATTAGCTGCACCAGTTATTAAGAAACCTGCTAAGCTAATGAGTGTTAATCGTTCCCAATTAATGGTTTCTACCGCTAATGAATAGCCAAAAGCACCAGAAAAAGCAACGAGTGCCGAAAGTCTAAATTTAAGAAGCTCATAATAAGCCTTTATTTTCCCAGCCACACTTATCGAAATATTATTATCAGTTGTAATCATGATTTACTCTTACAATTTAATTGTTTACTCTTTTAAAAACTGTATCTGAATTTAGAAGTAGCAAGACTATAAACTGTATTCCTAACGAAATGATAGCTAGTGTAAGATGTAAAGGCTGTAAAAATGCTGGCACACCAAAATAAGCCATCAAAGCCCCACTTAAAATTTCAATTATAACTAAACCAACTAATGCAATCATAAACTTATAAACTATGCCTTGCTGTTGGATACTCTTTTTCAACGTCAAAATTAAATGTACGTTCAATCCAAATATAACTAATGAAAATGAACGGTGAATATAAAAGGACAGTCCTAATTGCTCAATCCAAGTATATCGATCATATCCAAAAACTGGATTTGCAACAATACTGTCAATAGCTTCACGAACTTGTGTTCCTAATAACACCTGTAACGTGGAACAAACTAACACAAAAATAACAATACGAGTAACTTTCACTCGATTAATAACATCTTCTACCTTTACCACCTCCGACCACGCTCTTGCAATGGCATATAATAAAACAAATACTACCAAAATTGCCAGCATCATGTGTGCCGTAACAACTCCAGGTTTCAAAAATGAATCTACTACAAACTTTCCTAAAACGGCATTTGCACCGATTAATAATACTGATAATAACGAAAGCCAAACTAACATTCTGTCTTTCTTCCAATATGCAAAGGATGCCAAAAAGACAGCAAATACTAAAACTCCAGTAAAAGCACCTAGTAAACGATTGATGTATTCAATCCACGTTTTTACTGGGTTAAAAACAACTTCTCCGTGTAACTTTTCCGCATAAATTTCTTGATAATTGGCAGGAAGTTCAGAAACTTCTGTTGGTGGAATATACCTTCCAAAGCATTTGGGCCAGTCAGGACATCCCATTCCAGAACCTGTACTTCTGACGATACCTCCCGCTAAGACTAAAAGATAAACGGTGATAATCGTTACAATCCCTAATTTTCTAAAAAGCATGATGGATAAAGCTGTCGAAGAAGAAAGAATGAATAGTAAGAATCAAATTGATGATACCATTCAACAATATAATTTTTACTTATTTTAAAATTAAGCCTCTACCACCACAATTAGTGGTAGAGGCTTAAAGTAATTCAATATTAGATATTGTAAACGGCGTTTTGAGAGTCTAATAAACTTTCAATTTCTTTCTCGTTTGCAATTTCTTCATTTTCCTCTGGTAAGTTCGACTCAGGTGTTGCTGAATACGGAACATTTTGAGGGATAAAGTCAACAGCAGAACCTGGCTTGCTATAATCATAAGGCCAACGGTAAACCGCAGGAATTTCACCTTCCCAGTTACCATGTCCAGGATTTACTGGAGTAGTCCATTCAAGCGTAGTAGAATTCCAAGGGTTTTGCGGAGCTGTTTTTCCTTTGAAGATTGCATAAACAAAGTTAATTACAAACACTACTTGAGACGTGAACGTCAAGATTGCAGCAATTGAAATAAACATGTTCATATCAACGAATGACTCTGCCGCATTGTTAGCTAACGCTGTAAATGAATAATAACGACGAGGGAAACCAGCAATACCGATATAGTGCATTGGGAAGAACACACAGTAAACACCTACGAATGTTGCCCAGAAGTGAATATAACCCAAAGTAGGATTCATCATTCTACCGAACATCTTAGGGAACCAGTGGTAAACACCTGCCATCAAACCAAAGAATGAAGCAGCACCCATTACTAAGTGGAAGTGAGCTACTACGAAATACGTATCATGTAAGTTAATATCCAATGCAGAGTTACCTAAGATAATACCAGTAACACCACCTGAGATGAATAACGAAACCAAACCAATAGAGAACAACATTGCTGGAGTAAAGATGATATTACCTTTCCATAATGTTGTGATATAGTTGAATGACTTAACCGCTGAAGGAACTGCAATGATTAATGTCAATAACATAAATACAGATCCTAAGAATGGATTCATACCTGTTACGAACATGTGGTGAGCCCATACGATAAACGCTAATACAGTGATACCCATCATTGAACCAATCATTGCACGGTATCCGAAGATTGGCTTACGAGAGTTCGTAGCAATAACTTCTGATGTAATACCTAAAGCTGGCAATAATACAATATATACCTCTGGGTGTCCTAAGAACCAGAATAAGTGCTGATACAAAATTGCAGAACCACCTACGTTTGGTAACGCTTCTCCACCGATATAAATCTCAGATAAATAGAATGACGTACCAAAGCTACGGTCAAAAATCAATAACAATGCAGCAGATAACAATACTGGGAATGATAATAAACCCAATACAGCAGTTAAGAAAAACGCCCAGATTGTCAAAGGCATTTTTGTAAATGACATACCTCTAGTACGTAAGTTGATTACCGTAGAGATGTAGTTGATACCACCCATCAAAGATGAAACGATGAAGAATGTCATACTTGTTAACCACATAGTCATCCCCAAGCCAGAACCTGGCATTGCCTGAGGTAATGCACTTAATGGAGGATAAATAACCCAACCACCAGAAGCAGGACCTGTTTCTAGGAATAATGAACAGAACATGATAACCGATGACAAGAAGAAGAACCAATAAGATAACATATTAAGAAATCCTGAGGCCATGTCTCTTGCACCAATCTGCAATGGAATCAAAAAGTTGGAGAATGTTCCTGATAAGCCCGCTGTCAATACAAAGAATACCATGATAGTACCGTGCATTGTTACAAGAGCCAAGTAAAATTCTTTTTCAAGTTTACCCTCTACAATCCATTGACCTAACACTGGCTTTAACCAATCTAAGTTCAAATCAGGGAAACCTAATTGCAAACGGAAGATAATTGACAATGCACCACCGAAGAATGCCCAGATGATACCCGTAATTAAATATTGTTTTGCAATGGTTTTGTGGTCTTCAGAGAAAATGTATTTTCTTACGAAGCCCAATTCGTGATGCTCATGTTCGTGTTCATGAACATCGTGTGCATGTAATGTCGCAGTTGCCATAATATTAAAATTTATTCTTTCTGAATAATTTCTCTTTTCTTTATCTTAACAAACTTATTGTGCCATTGCTGTTGCAGCCTCTGGAGCAGCCGCCTGAGTACTATCTGCTTCTGCTGGTGCTTCTGCTGGAATATACTTTTGAGCTTTTGCTTTCAATTTTTCTGGAACTTTCGCTAAATAGTCAGGATTTTGAGCTAAGAATGGTTTTTGTTGTAAACACCAAGCTTTGTAATCTTCTGGTTCATCAACAAATACTGTGATAGCCATACCAAAGTGACCACGACCACAAATTTCTGTACAGTTTAATTTGTAGTTAAAGTCGCTCTTACCTAATTCAGCACGCATTTCTTCCGTTGATTTGTTAGCAACAAACCAGAACTTAGTTGGCATACCAGGAACAGCATCCATTTTAACACGTTGGTAAGGTAAATATACCGAGTGTAAAACATCTTGAGCTTTAATTTTCAACAAAACAGGTACTCCTTTGGGAATGTGGATTTCTGTTGCAGTAAAATCATCAAATGAATTTTCATCTGCAAAGTCAATACCAATACTGTTTGTGTCATCAATTAACTTAAAGTTGTTGTTCCCTAGTTTAGCATCATCGTTACCTGCGTAACGTACATACCAACCGAATTGGTGACCAGTTACTTCAATTACAACTGAATTTTCTGGAGCTTGAGCAGTAATGTCTCTCCAAACTCTTAAACCTGTAAATACTAACACTGCCATTACAATAGCAGGAATTACAGTCCAAATAAGTTCTAACTTGTGGTTTACTGGATAGAAAGTTGCAACATTATCTTTTTTGTAACGGTAACGGAATGCAAAAACGAAAAGAACAACGTTTGTTACAAAAAAAGCGAATGTAATTACCCCCATTGAAACCCAAAACATTTGATCCGTTCTAAGACCATGCTCTGAGGCTGCAACAGGTAAAAAATCTGGTTTTGAATGGAAGAAAGACCATGCTGCTGCAATAGAACCAACTACCATAAACACAAGAAAGCCAACAGCATTACTGTTGTTTGCTCCGTCAACTGGGCTATCAGAATCTTCTTTTCCCTGAATGCCTTTTGATAGAGCGATACTCTTGTTGACAATCATAATTGCCAAAGCCAAGAATACTACCGACAAAAGACCTATGATATACGTCATGCTTGTAAGTTATTTTTTAGTTTCTACTAATTAAGATACTGTTCAGCAAAAATGTTTTACTAAACTATTTTTTTATTAGAAAATAAGTGGATGCCTTTCAACATCCACTTACAACTACTAAATATCGTGGTGAAGAGCTTCTGCTAAGAATGGGTGATTTTTAGCAACCAAAGAAGCTTTCGTCAATTCTGTTGCTACTGCATAGATAAATCCAGAAGCAAAAAGAATAAGTGTACCAAATTCAATGAAACCGAATCCACCGTGAGGACCAACTGTTCCAGGCATAATCATTTGGTAGAAATCAAAATAATGTCCTACTAATACAAATACACAACCAACTTTCAAGAAAATTGGAGTACGTTTTGCATCACGAGTCATCATGATTAAGAAAGGAAAGAAAAAGTTCAAGAAGATATTTAAAACCTCACTTGCTTTGTAAATTCCTCCGTGACCTTCCCAACGTTCCAAGAAATAGATCGTTTCTTCAGCCATGTTAGCATAATAGATTAACAAGAACTGTGAGAACCAAACATACGTCCAGAAAATTGAGAATGCGAACATCAATTTACCTAAGTCATGTAAATGGTTTTCATTTACATACTTCATGTAACCTTGCTCTTTCAATAAAACGATTGTCAAAATGATAGTAGCGATACCTGATACGTGCCAACTAGCAAACATATACCATCCAAACATCGTTGAGAACCAGTGAGTGTCGATAGACATAACCCAGTCCCAAGCAGATAATGATGCTGAAATACCCATCGCAACGATGAATCCGGTACCAATTCTAACCATTTTGAAGAAATTTTCATTTCCTCCAATCAAATCCTCTTCAATTGATTTTTTACGCATTACTGTCCAAAGCGTAATCCACGCTCCGAAAATTAACACCATACGAATCAAGAAGAAGTTAAAGTTCAAATATCCTTTTTTACCTGCGATAATTTTATCATAGTGTTCGCTTGCTGGATCCATGATACCATGGTGCATCCAGTGGAATATAACATCACCTTTGAAGATGAATAATAAAATCATAAGAGGGGCTGTGAAAAACAAGAAACGAGGGAATGCCTCAGGAACTCTTTTTACCACAGAAGACCAACCTGATTTAGTTAAATATTGCAATGCTACGAAAAACATACCAATCACGGCAATACCAGAGAAATATACTCCGTTTAACCAAAGGTTAACCCAAAGACGATTTAATGGATTCCAAGATGTCTCATGGTGTGAAACAGCACCACCAGTAAGTTCAGCACCATGTTCTGCTGCATGACCTGCTACTGCATGAGCAGCTTCATGCTCACCACCTCCAGGAAATAGAACGCCAATACCCAAAAGAACAGCACCAACAACCATTGCTACCATTAATTTCTTACGGGTATCGGAAGTGAATTCAAAATGTTCTTCGACGTTAGCTGGTGAAAAATGTGAATGACCCGCCATATATCTAAAATGTGAAAATTTGAGAAGTTGAATTTATTTAATATTTGAATTTCGGCGATAAATCAGCCTACTTTCATTTTGCCCTTATTGCTTTTGCAATTCATGAACATACAATACAATTTTCCAACGATCGGCTGGTGAAATCTGTGAAGCATGAGCCCACATACGTCCTTTTCCGTGTGTGATTGTATGGTAGATATGTCCATCATTAATATCTTTAAGAGCATCTGATGAATATACAGGAACCCCAGCATATTTCTTACCTACTAAACCATCTCCTTTTCCTGCTTCTCCATGACAGTGTTGGCAGTATCTTTCATACATTACTTTTCCGCTTTCGATATTTGCTTCCGTTGCAGCAAAAGGGTTAGATAATTGAGCTTCAGAAGCTGCCATATCATCCTTACTGATGTTACGTGAAATCAAATCCATCTGCAATAATTTTGCATTCACAGAATCGCCTTGAACTTTAGCAAAACTACGACGTGCAACTGTTCCTTTTGCAGGAACACGCATATTCATTCCATAAGGGTTGATTGTATTCAACTCCCCATCGGTTTGCGTCATTGGTTCATACGCTACTGAGTGATACATATTGGGAGCAAACTCAGTACCCGTGTCATTATGGCTATCTTTACATGAAGTGGTTGACAAAGCAACTACTCCTGATAAAAATAAACCTATGTATTTTTTAGTTAACATATTTTTATTGTAATTAGTCGTTGTGTATAAGTTGTCCGAAGTATAACCTTCATCCATTTCATACTAAAATTGCTTTACATTTACTTCAATTGCACCAGATGCCTTCAAAATAGCTTCGATTTCAGCTTCTGATTTTTTATTATTAGCCATATTTACAGCCATAATAAATTTATCATCTGTACTTCTTAAATCGAATGTTTTTGGTTCTTTACCTGGCCATAAGCTATTTGAAGCTAGGAATGTAAACACCATACCAAAGGCTGTAAACAATACTGTTCCTTCAAATGAAATTGGAATCCAGTCAGGTAATGAGAAGAAATCTTTACCACCAATAATAATTGGCCAGTCAAAAACCATTGTGTAGTTAATTAAAAACTGAGCACAAGTTAAGCCTGTTAATCCAAACAAAAATGCCGCTATTGGAATTCTTGTACGTGGGTGTCCTAACGCCTTATCAAGACCGTGAATTGGAAAAGGAGTAAAAACTTCTTCAATCTTCACACCGTTTTCTTTTACTTCAGAAACTGCGTGTAACACCTCGTCCTCATCGTCATAAACACCTACTAAGTATTTTTCTGCTGTTGTATTCATTGTGTGTACTATTGAATGTTTTGTGTATCATGATGGATGTGTCCTTAAACACATCCATTCTTACTGTTCTTTATTAGTGAGCCGAAACGCCTTCTTTATCTCCGCCTGCTTTCTTTTTGTGAGGGTAATTTGAAGAAACACCCTTCATTACCGACTTAACTTCCGCCATGTTAATTACTGGCAAGAACTTAGCGAATAAGAAGAACAAGGTAAAGAATAAACCAAATGAGAAAATATAGTCACCAATATCATACATTGTTGGTGAGAACATTGCCCATGAAGATGGGATATAATCACGGTGTAATGAAGAAACAATGATTACAAAACGCTCAAACCACATCCCTACGTTTACAATAATCGATAGGATAAACGACCACATAATACTTGTACGCATGTATTTTGACCAGAATACTTGTGGAGAGATTACGTTACATGACATCATCATCCAGTAAGCCCACCAGTAAGGTCCTGTAGCACGGTTAACAAAACAGTAGCTTTCATATTCAACACCTGAGTACCAAGCAATGAAGAACTCTGTTAAATAAGCAATACCTACGATTGAACCCGTTACCGTTACAACGATATTCATCATTTCGATGTGTTCAATTGTAATGTAATCTTCTAATTTGAATACTACACGTGTTACTAATAATAACGTTTGTACCATTGCAAATCCTGAGAAAATCGCCCCTGCAACGAAGTATGGAGGGAAGATTGTCGTGTGCCATCCTGGGATAACAGAGGTTGCAAAGTCCATTGATACAATCGTGTGTACTGAAAGTACTAATGGAGTAGAGATACCTGCTAAGATTAATGATACATACTCGTAACGAGCCCACGTCTTTGCAGAACCATTCCAACCCATTGAGAATAAACCATACCAGAATTTAGAAGCCTTTGTGGTAGCACGGTCACGGATTGTTGCTAAATCTGGAACTAAACCTAAATACCAGAATACTAATGATACTGAAAGGTAAGTTGAGATTGCGAAAACGTCCCATACCAACGGTGAGTTGAAGTTAACCCATAATGAACCAAAAGCGTTCGGAAGTGGCAAAGCCCAGTGAGCTAACCATGGACGACCCATGTGAGCTAAGATGAACGATGCAGCACAAAGTACGGCAAAAATGGTCATCGCTTCCGCAGCACGGTTAATAGATGTTCTCCATTTTTGACGGAATAATAATAATACGGCAGAGATCAATGTACCAGCGTGACCGATACCTACCCACCATACGAAGTTGGTAATATCCCAAGCCCAACCTACAGTCTTGTTTAATCCCCAAACTCCAATTCCTTGCCACCATGTGTAACCTAAACAATAGGCTCCATAGGCGAAAACAACACAAGAGACAGCAAAAGCGATTTTCCATTCTTTGGTTGGTTCGCCTTCAACTTGTTTACAAATATCTTGTGTTACGTCGTGATAAGATTTACCGCCTGAAACAAGGGTCTCTCTTATTGGTGATACTACGTGCGACATATTTTCTTTTAAATTATGAATGTTGAAATATGAATAATGAGTAGCCTGTTGAATTTTCGTTCAACAGGCTTTTTCATAATTGATTATGCGTGTTCGTGCTCTTTTTTAGCTTCTGCTTTCGCTTCACCTTTAGCAGCACTTCCGTTATTACGAACTTTCACTAAATAGTTAATGTTAGGACTAACATTAATTTCTTCAATTACACGGAACGAACGACCAACTTTCTCTTCTGCTAATAATTTAGAGATAGCCGATGTTGGATCGTTTTTATCTCCAAATGTAATTGCATTAGTAGGACAAGATTGAGCACAAGCTACTTGGATTTCTCCATCTTTCGGTCTTCTCTTCTCTTTTTTCGCTTCTAATTTTCCAGCTTGGATACGTTGAACACACATCGAACATTTCTCCATAACCCCACGTGAACGTACTGTTACATCTGGGTTCAAGACCATACGACCTAAGTCGTTGTTCAAGTTGAAATCGAAATCGTCTGTTTGGAAATAACGGAACCAGTTGAAACGACGTACTTTGTATGGACAGTTGTTTGCACAATAACGAGTACCGATACAACGGTTATACGTCATTTGGTTCAAGCCTTCTGAAGAGTGTGTTGTTGCTAATACTGGACAAACTGTCTCACATGGAGCGTTATCACAGTGTTGACACAACATTGGTTGGAATACAACCTGTGGATTTTCTGAAGCGTGTTCTAATGCAGCAGGACCAGCAATCAAACCTAATTCCTCATGATTTGCGTCAGCATCACTTGAGTAATAACGGTCAATACGCATCCAGTGCATCTCACGACGATTGATAACTTCTTGACGACCTACTACTGGTACGTTATTTTCAGAAGTACATGCAACCACACACGCTGAACAACCTGTACACGTATTTAAGTCAATAACCATACCCCAGTGGTGGTTATTGTATGTGTGTCCATTCCAAATAGAAACCTCTGTAGCAGATTTTCTACCTGCAGCAGTTTCGATTTCTGGTTTGAAACGTCCAGCTTCAACATCTTTAACATAAGCACTCAAAGTAGTTTCTTGAACGACAGCCTCACGAGCCATTACGGTATTGTGAGTTTGAGTACGAGCAATTTTAGCTTTTTCGCCAGTTGCTTTTACTTGAACATCTGTGTTAGAGAACGAAATTGTACCATTCACCATAGTAGTGAAAGGATACACGTTAACCCCTACTCCATCAGCAGACTTACCTGCTTTTGTTCTACCGTAACCAATTGCAATAGCTACTGTATCACTTGCTTGACCTGGTTGAACAATAAATGGAAGTTTAACCGATTTTCCACCGATAGTAACTTCAACTTCCAAGGTATCTAATTCAACTTCTTGATCCAAAGCTAATTTCTTTGCTGTTGCTAAAGAAACTGTTGCATAGTTACCCCAAGTTGCTTTAGAAACTGGCTCAGGGAATTCTTGTAACCAAGGGTTATTTGCTTGAGAACCAGTACCCATACCTACTTTTTCATAGATTGCTAATTCTAATTTATCAGAAGAAGCTTTGTATGTTTTGGCAATAGATGCTGCTGCTTCAGCAATACCTACCTGAGGCACATTGAAACCTTGAGAAGCATTTGGTTCGTAAACACCGTCATGTAATACTTGTGTCCAAGCTAATTTTCCTCCTTTTAAGATAGAAGAAGACCAGTTAGCTTCAAGATACGAAGCATAATCAGCATTTAAACCAGCCCATGTTAATAAACTAGCTTGTGCTTGACGAGTTTTGAAGATGGTAGAAATCGTTGGTTGTGTTAATGAATAAAAACCAGCTTTTGGTTCTGCATCATTCCAAGATTCTAAGTAGTGAGAATCAGGTGCGTTAAATTTACACAATGAACCTGTTTCATCAGCTCTATCATTAAATGAAATCGTTAAACCGATTTTCGGTAATGCTTCCGCTAATTCCGCTCCACGTGGGTGGTTATAAACTGGGTTAGCGTTGTAGAAAAGCACCGCACCAACTTGTCCAGATTTTGCTTCATTAATGAAAGCATTCATCGCTGCATCAGATCCTTGACGGTAGTTCAATGATGCACCGCTAATTGTTGTGCCATAAGCACCAATTAACGCATTGATTGAAACTACTAATGATTGAACAGCTGGGTCATTAGAACCAGATACTACGATAGAAGCACCTTTCGTTGCTACTAAGTCAGCAGCAGCTTTCTCTAAATGATCTATTTTAACAGCAGGAACAGCGATTACATTTGCTCCAACTTTAGCAGCAATAGCATTGTATAAAGCAGCTACCACTAAACCTTCCTGAGATGGCTTGTAAGTAGCACGAAAATCTGCGTTAGCACCCGTGTTCGACATGATTGTTTCGAACTGGTAATGACGAGACATTTCTTTATTTCCTCCCTTTACAGAAGATACACGACGAGTTTTAGCCCATTGTGCAGCAAATGTAGTTGGTGAAATCCATGAACCTAAAAAGTCAGCTCCTAATGAAACGATTGTTTTCGCTTTGCTGAAATCGTAGCTAGGAATTGAACCTCCGTTAGCTTGAACTAAACCTGACAATGAGTTTGCATCGTAAGTTACAAGCGTAGCAGTAGGATATTTAGCAATAAAATCACCAATAACTTTTTTCGTTGTTGGAGATAAAATTGTGTTTGATACAATACGGATAGCTTTTCCAGAAGCAGCAACTTTTGCCAATTCAGCAACGATTGCTTTATCTACTGAAGACCACTCGGCTGCTTTACCCTCTACTTGAGGACCTTTCAACTTCTCGTTGTCGTAAAGACTTAATACAGAAGCTTGAGCACGAGCAGATAAACCACCTAAACTTACAGATGAAGCTTTGTTACCTTCTAATTTGATTGGACGACCTTCTCTTGTTTTTACTAAAACAGAAGCATAATCGCCACCATCAACGAAAGAAGAAGCATACCAGTTTGCGATGGTAGGCTCAACATCCTCAGGTTTGTTTAGATAAGGAATCGTCTTTTTCACAGGAGCTTCACAAGCTGCCAATGCTACTGCCGATACACCAAAACCTAATACTTTTAAGAAATCACGACGATGTGATCCAGTGCCATCAAAAATAGCACCCTCTTCTTGATTGTCTGAAGGAGCATCACCGAATTCACGGTGTGCATTTTTAACGAATTCTGCATCGTTTTTAAACTCCTCAATCCCTCTCCAATACCGTTTGTTAGTATTTTCCATATATATTGTAATAGTATAAACAGAAACTATTGAATATTTTACGAAGTAAAAATCAGAAACAAAGAATACCCTTGTTTCTGATTTTTAACTTGCTGTTAGTAATGACACTTTGAACACTCTAAACCACCGATGTTCTGAACTTTCAATGGCTCTTTGTTATCCTTATTATGAATTTCAACTAACTTATCGTAGTAAGCGTTGTCTTTAGCATTAACTTCTGTCTTTCTGTGACAGTCGATACACCAACCCATAGTTAATGAAGAGCGTTGCTCTACCACTTCCATTTTTTGAATATCGCCATGACAGTTAGTACATTCTAGGCCACCAACATTTGTGTGTTGTGCGTGGTTGAAATATGCTAAGTCTGGTAAGTTATGCACACGTACCCATTGAATTGGCTCATCCTTTTCAATAGCACGGTAAATTTTCTGAATTTCAGGAGACTCACGTTTGATTGCATTGTGGCAGTTCATACAAATGTTTGCAGAAGGAACGTTTGCACCTTTTCCTTTATAAACACCTGTGTGACAATACGTACAATTGATTTGATAATCACCTGCGTGAAGCTTGTGAGAGAATTTGATTGGCTGCTCTGGTGCATAACCTTGGTGAATACCAACGCCATAAGCTGCATCAATAGTAGCTTTACCAATTAACAAGGTAATTAACAATGCCGCACCAGTTTTGAATGCACTGTTAGCTGACATTTTCTTACCTGTATTCGCTAGTCTTTGTAAAAAAGGAATACTCTGAGCTTCCTCTGAATCAGCTGGAACTGAAGCTAATTTAGATAACGTAGTAACAATCG
The DNA here is from genome assembly GCA_029865665.1 of Flectobacillus sp. The sequence continues at coordinate 30,446 of JARXAV010000086.1, forward strand.
ACAACAAAGCAACTAGTACTAATACCATAACTGCTAATAAAGCAACTAAGATATATTCCATCATTCCTCCGTTTGAAGCAGCTGGTTGACCTGCTGCACCTGGAGCTACCGCTGCACCTGGAACTGCTGCTACTGGAGCAGACTGTGCATCAATGTAAGCCACAACACTCTTAATTTGAACATCCGTTAAACTTGGGAATGCTGTCATTTGAGCACCATTATACTTCTTGAATAAGTCATTTGCATACTTATCGCCAGAAGCAATAACAGTTTGAGGGTTGTGTACCCATTTTACAATCCAGTCGATTGGTCTTCTCTTACTTACATCCTGTAGTCCAGGACCTACTAATGCTTCTGCATTTGTGTTGTGACAAGAGGCACAATTGTTTTTGAAAATCTGCTCCCCTTCAGCCGCATCCTGAGCGTTTACATGAGCAACCGAAGCAAAGATGCCCAGAAGTGCTGACAAAGCAACAAATTTCAAGCGTTTCATGGTTATCATAAGAATCTATAAACTAATTTTAATAATTAAGTACTAACGCAGTAATTTGTTTATCTACCCAAAGGAGTTTTATTTTCTGAACAACAACATCACCGAAGTAACTCGTTATTTTGTCTAAAAAACACCTCTTAGGCTCACAAAAGTACAATCGGATTTTTTATGAACCAATTAATTTTTTATTCATTTTTAAGAAAATAAATTGCCTGATGAACTATTTAGAATTTTTCTAAGTTAAAGCAATTTAATTCGCCAAATTAATTGAACATAGCTGAGAATGATTGGACAAAAACAAGAAATTACGTCTAAATATCCTTATTGACTATCGTATCATTTTCAAATTATTCTTAATACTTTTTTAAGTATTGGATGGAATCATCCGCAATTTAGGACAATCTACACAATTCAAGCATAGCCTTGGAATACTTCTTGAAGCAGATTGCTATCTTGGATTATTTGTTGTTGGGCTTTTCGGCTGATGTATCAGCGAGGCTATCCATCCATTCTACTTAAATGAACCCTTTTAGTAGATAAACTTTACTAGATAAATGACATTTTGTGCATCTCATTTGTTTGCTAAGGGCAAAAAAAAAGTCTATCATTTCTGATAGACTTTAAATAGTGAGGTCTCGAGCGGATTCGAACCGCTGTGGAAGGTTTTGCAGACCTCTGCCTAGCCTCTCGGCCACAAGACCATGTTCACTTGTTTGGACTGCAAAGGTAGAAGACTTTTTTATTTTCTCCAAATGAAAAAGCAAATTTCCTTAAAGGTTTTTGTAACTAGGAGCTTCTGCAAAGCTGTAACTCATTCATTTACAAAGCATTTATTCTAAAAAATATTTTATCCAAAATACGCTAAATGAACAAAATTTATCTAGTTGAACGTATTTTACTCTTAAAAACAAAAAGCCCGTCAACATATTCTGTCAACGGGCTTTTTTATGATTCAAAAATCAGATTAAGAATTTGCTTTCTTGTCTAATTTTTTCTTTGCTTCTTCACGAGCTGAATCTTCCATTTGAGCTTTCAATGCTGTTAAAGCGTCTAAGTCACCCATCGTAGATTTTTCAACTGTAGCCGCTAATTTCTCAACGTCTTTTGCAGTTTTCTTTTTCTCTTCTTGAACAACCTCTTCTTTAGCGTCGTTGTACACTCTTGTGTGAGAAAGAACGATTTTACGATCGTCTTTGTTGAATTCGATTACTTTGAAATCAACTTGTTCTCCAACTTCAACTGTTGAACCATCTTCTTTCGCTAATTGCTTCAATGGAGCTGTTCCTTCGATACCATAAGGTAATTCTAAAGTAGCACCTTTGTCGTTTTTAGAAATCACTGTACACTTGTGAAGTGAACCTACTGTGAAGATTGACTCGAAAGTATCCCAAGGGTTTTCTTCTAATTGTTTGTGACCTAAAGCTAAACGACGGTTATCTGCGTCTAATTCTAACACAACAACTTCTAATTTCTCAGCAACTTTGATGAATTCAGAAGGGTGTTTGATTTTCTTAGTCCAAGATAAGTCAGAAACGTGTACTAAACCGTCAATGCCTTCTTCTAATTCTAAGAATAAACCGAAGTTAGTCAAGTTACGAACAGTACCAGTGTGTTTAGAACCTACTGCGTATTTGCTCAATAAATCTTGTTTAGTCCAAGGATCTTCTGTTAATTGTTTGATACCTAACGACATCTTACGTTCAGACTTGTCTAACGTTAAGATAACCGCTTCGATTTCGTCACCTACTTTCAAGAAGTCTTGTGGGTTACGTAAGTGTTGAGACCATGACATTTCTGACACGTGAATCAAACCTTCTACACCTGGCAATACTTCTAAGAAAGCACCGTAGTCAGCAACGTTAACTACTTTACCTTTTACTTTAGAACCAACTTCAACTTCACCTAAAGCATCCCAAGGGTGAGCTTGTAATTGTTTCATACCCAATGAAATACGTTTCTTGTTCTCATCGAAGTCCAAAACAACCACTTGGATTTTCTGATCAAGTTTAAGTAATTCTTGTGGGTGGTTGATACGACCCCATGAAATGTCTGTAATGTGAAGTAAACCGTCAACACCACCTAAGTCGATGAACACACCGAAGTTAGTCATGTTTTTGATTACACCTTCTAATACTTGACCTTTCTCTAAGTTCGTCAAGATTGTCTGACGTTGTTCTTCAAGGTCTTTTTCGATCAAGACTTTGTGAGAAACTACTACGTTATCGTTAGCGTGGTTGATTTTAACCACTTTCACTTCCATTTTCTTACCTACGAAGATGTCAAAGTCACGAATTGGCTTAACGTCAATTTGAGAACCTGGCAAGAACGCCTCAACACCAAAGATGTCCACAATAAGACCACCTTTCGTACGACGCTTAACGAAACCATCAATAACTGTATCTTGTTCAAGAGCATCTTCGATGTTTTTCCAAGCAGTCATTACTTTCGCTAATTTACGAGAAAGAATCAATTGACCAGATTTGTCTTCTTGGTTCTCAACGTAAACGTCAACAACGTCTCCAACTTTCAATTCAGGCATATCTCTGAATTCAGATGTTGGAACCATACCGTCTGATTTGAAACCGATGTTCAAAATCACTTCACGGTCTGTGATACCTACTACAGTACCTTTTACTACTTCTTTCTCCGTAACAACGTTTAATGTTCCTTCGATTAAAGCTTCTAATCTTGCTCTTTCTTCAGTAGAATAACCTCCACCGATACCTTTTGTGCCGACTGATTCCCAGTCAAAATCTGCTAATGGATTAGCCATGTGTTAAATACCCTATGTACATCAATGCGGCGGGATGACGCAAAGAAATTAAGTTTAAATCGCCAATGTAATCGCTTACAATTGGGGTGCAAAGGTATAAAAAAAAGATAATATTCTGATAATGAGGAAGCAATATTTTTTTAGATTATTTTTTTCACTACCCATCCCAACCCAAATACCGATACAAGAATGAGACCCATAAAGGCAAATTGGCTCAAGCCACCTTCGCTTGGATGTTCAATAAGCCTTTTGATTTCCTTTGCCTGAGAGCCTAACCACACCGATAATAAGGTACGGGGAAGCATTCCGATAAAACCTGCCGTAAGAAAATTACGCATCTTCGTTTTTGAAAAAGAAAACAACACATTGGTTACAGCAAAAGGTAATACAGGCGAAAGTCGTGCAAAAAGAATAATTTTAAATTCGTCTTGTTTTAATTTTTCAATCAGCTCCCCTGCCTTGGGTTTTTGTTGTAATAGGTTTTTCATAAAGTTTCCTCCATCTATGAAACCCGCTGCACGATAGCCAATAAAAGAAGCCACAAAATAACTGATTGCCAAAGGCACTACCGAAGCCCACCCCCAAAAATACCCTCCCAAAAGGGCGACAAAGGTCGTTGGCGTAAACGCAAAAGCCATCGTTAAACAACTGAGTATGACTAAGCCCATGCAGGTAGTGAGTGAATAGGAATGTATTTCGGCTTCGTGAAGTATAACCCAATAACTGATGGAGGAACTAGCTACCAAAGGCACTAGCCCCAAAAAGAAAGTGTACAGGAGTATAAACGAATTTTTTTTGATGAAATCTAGCATAAGACAAAGGTAAGGCTTTTCATTTGAGTGTCATAAATCAAGGTTTAACAAAAAGACG
>JARXAV010000073.1 GCA_029865665.1 Flectobacillus sp.
CAAACATGGCTTGCTGAATCTCCCTCCAAATCAATCAGGAACCTTAACGATTTCAATCGAAAAAATTGAACATCAACTAATTATTAAAATCGAAGATACGGGTGTTGGTAGAAAAAGAGCCGCTGAGATAAAGCAATCGAGTGTCAATAAGCACAAATCAAGAGGAATGGCACTTGTTAAGAAACGAGTAGAAATTCTGAATGAACAAGGCTACGCCATTCAGATAGACACAGAAGACATCCAACCACAGGGAACACGGGTCACAATCATTTTTGAAGACGAAGAATAATACATCCTTAATAAAATATCCCTTATCAAAATCTCTTAATCACTATGGTACAAATCATCGAAACCGAAAACCCCGCACAAATAGAAGTTCAACTCATAGAGCGTATTGAGGCCGTCATTGTAGAAGACATTGTACAGGAAGCCGATGCCCTAAAACTACTCGTGGAACAACATTTCCCTAAAATTTCCATTGTAGGCATTGCTCACTCACCCGAAGTAGCCATCAACCTCATTCTCGAAAAACGCCCTGTCCTCCTCTTCCTAGACATCCGACTCGGAGGTTCGCTCGAAAGTTTTGATGTCATTAATGCCCTCTACGAGCGAGGATTTAAGAAGTTTGTATCCATTTTCATTACGGGCTATGGTTCAGAGCAATATGCTATACAGGCACTGAAATATGCCGCTGCAGCCTATCTGAATAAACCAATTATCTTGAAAGAGTTGGTTGAATCAGTGGAAGTAGCTCAAATAAAATTACTATCCAACACCTTTAACTTTGAACTAAATGAAGTACAAATCCGACAGATTTTAGAACAGCTACGCAAACAAATTGCTCCTAAAACAATCTTTATAGATTCTTTAAACGGCGAAGTAAAATCAGTTGAGATGAGTAAGGTAGTTTGTCTGAGAGCAAACGATGGAATGTGTGACTTTGTTTTAAGCGATAATACCATCGTCAAATCAGTTAAAGGATTAAAATATTACGAAGAACATTTTGAGGTTGATTACGATTTTTTCAGAGTACATCATCACACACATTTGAATTTAGCCTATTTAGCAACCTATCACCATAAGAAATTGAAGATTAATCTCAAAATCAATGAAAAACTACTTGACAAAGCCTCCAAGTTAGGTTATTTCCCCCTTTTTGCTTCGAAAAAAAGAGGGCACGATCTTTTTTATTATTTGAAAAATAATGGACGAGGTGGACAGTTACCTTTTTCTGACCGTTTTTTTTAATTTCTGAAATTAACTGGGACAATATAAACCTGTTTCACAAAACAAAAAATTGTCCCAGTTATTCGAAAAAACGCCCAGTTAATCTTTTCAATTATTCAGTAATCTATTACCTGCCTATATTTGGAACAGAAATTCTAAATCAAAAATGTATGAGATCTTTTATTAGACAACCTTACCTTGTTCTCGACTACAAGAAAGACCTAAAATTTCCGACTCACAAAATTATCATGCTCAAGGCGGAAGTAAATTACACCCATTTCTTTTTTCAGAATCGAAAAATGTACACATGTGCAATCACGTTAAAGCATTTTGAAAAAATACTCCATGACTCAGGTTTTGTCAGAGTTCATAAATCGTACTTAGTCAATACAATCCATATTCAACATATTGACCTCGATTTGGGGATCGTGACTTTACTCGACGGTACTGAACTATTGACATCAAGACGACGACGAAAAATATTAAAGCATATTTCAGACTTATCCTGAAGCATCATCCTAAAATCGTTTGCTCTTCCACTAAAAATGAACAAGAACTATTTTACAATTAAACCTTGCTTTAGAGACATATACACTTGTAGTGATTTCGTTATTGGCATTAATGATAAAAACAAATGTATTTCCCCAAAAGTTGTATCAACTATTTATCACATTTTAAACGTCAAATGATTATGAAAACAATTCATTACAAATTGTATTTCTTGGAGTTCTTTATATTAATCTCATTTTTCATCCATAGTAGTTTAGCTCAGTCTACTTGTACGTCTGGAAGTATTTCTGCTACATTTAACAACGTTGCAGCAAAACGAAATTGCCCAATGGGTTCTTCTACAACAAGTGGCTATAATTATGAAGCAGGCATTAATACTGGATATAAATGGCAATGTGTAGAGTATGTAAATAGATATTACTACCTCGTTTATGGTATGAATTTAAAATCTTCAGCTATTTATGGAAATGCTAAAGGATATTACGAAAGTAATGTCCACACTTCTATTGGTCTTGTTAAATATGCCAATGGAGGTTCTGTTCCACCTGAGATCGGAGACATTCTAGTTAGTACGACTGGCACATATGGGCATGTTGCAATTGTACAAGGGGTATCAGCAAGCAAAATCGACATTATAGACCAAAATTTCAGTTATAACTCATCAAGGTCACTAACACGAAATGGAAATACGATTGGTTCATTCGGTTCTGGATATACAGTATCAGGTTGGGTAAGAAAAAAAAATATACCTACCCCACCCACCACCCCCACCTTATCCTATCCGGTAGCCAATGCTACTAATATTTCAAGAATTCCGTCTGTCAATTTAGGTTGGGCTGGTAGCAATGCAACAGAATATAGAATCCAAATCGTAGATGCCAAAAGTTTCACTGGTTTTGACGCCACTTCTGGTTTCAAAAATATTTGTAATACTTGTGTAAACGAAAATGTAAAAAGTGCTACCACCTATTCGTTTAAAGGAGCTACAGCAAACACCACCTATTATTGGACAGTAAGGGCGAGTGGTAGTGGAGGAGTAAGTAAGTTTTCGGCATATAACAAATTCACAACTGCTTCAGATCCTGCTACCATACCTGTACTTGCTTCACCAGCAGACAATGCAAGTAATATATCAACAACAACACCGTTACAATTTACTTGGTCAGCGAGTAATGCTACCGAGTATAGAATTCAAATTATTGATGAACTTAAATATACTGGTTTTGATGCCACTAATGGATTCGCAAACAACTGTGCAACATGCCTAAAAACTGTACACTTAGCTAATCAGAGTTCTTACTCATTATCAAATCTTGAAGCAGGTAAAACCTACTATTGGACTGTTAGAGCCAACGGACTTGGAGGAACAAGTAAGTATGCCACAGTTAGAAAATTCAAAACAGCTGGAGGAGCGGTTCCTGCACCAACAATACAACCGATTAGCGTGAGTATTTGTCAGGGAGCTGCCACTACGTTATCTGCCACTGGATGTGCGGGAGTTGTTACCTGGAGCGATACTAAAACAGGAACTTCGAGAAATATATCACCTACGGCAACAGCCACTTATACAGCAACTTGTACTGTTGGAGGAAAAGTATCAAGTAAGTCGAATACTTCAACAATTACTGTAAATGCAAATCCGACAGCACCGACGTTGACAGCCTCTCCCACTACAATCAGTAATGGTGGTGCATCTACTCTTAAAGCCACAAATTGTAATGGAACAGTATATTGGAGTAATGGTAATACAGGTACGCAAATTGTAGTGAAACCAACAACAAGCACCAATTATTCAGCAAATTGTAAAACTAATAGCTGTACTAGTAGTAGTGCTACGGTAGCGGTTCAGGTTGTTACTCCTGCTACTATACCTGCACTCTCCTTACCAGCAGACAATGCAAGTAATATATCAACAACAACACCTTTACAATTTTCTTGGACAGCAAGTAATGCTACCGAGTATAGAGTTCAAATCATTGATGCACTTAAATACACCAGTTTTGATGCCACTAATGGATTCGCAAGTAATTGTACTTCATGCCTAAAAAATGAAAACGTTGGTAACGTGAGTTCTTACTCATTATCAAATCTCGAAGCAGGCAAAACCTACTATTGGACTGTTAGAGCAAATGGGCCAGGAGGAACAAGTAAGTATGCTACTGTTAGAAAATTTACAACAGTGGTCGCAACAGTTAATCCCCCAACAATCCAACCGAGTAGCGTGAGTATTTGTCAGGGAGCTACCACTACGTTATCTGCTACTGGGTGTTCTGGAACTATTACTTGGAATGATGGTAAAACAGGACCTTCGAGAAGTATGTCACCTACGGCAACAGCCACTTATACAGCAACTTGTACTGTTGGAGGAAAAGTGTCAAGTAAGTCGAATACTTCAACAATTACTGTAAATGCAAATCCGACAACACCGACGTTGATGGCATCTCCCACTACAATCAGTAATGGTGGTGCCTCTACTCTTAGAGCTGCAAATTGTAATGGAACGGTCTATTGGAGTAATGGTGATACAGGTACGCAAATTGTTGTAAAACCAACAACAAGTACCAATTATTCAGCATATTGTAAAACTAATAGCTGTACTAGTAGTAGTGCTACGGTAGCTGTTCAGGTATCAACGCCAACACCATCGACATCAAATCCCAGTATTGGTACATATACATCTTGTAGTGGTTCTGGATCTCAATCTAGCTCATGTGGATCTTTTTTAATAGGAATCATACGTGCTAAAGTTACAAGTATTAATAACGGATACGCAACAATTATTGTATCAAAATGCAATGGAAGTTCATTTTCAACGGCAGGAACAGCTTATGCTAAACAAAGTAATATTTGCGGCTCAATCTTAACCTCCAAACCTTACACATTAGGGTCTGGTGATGTTACATTATCTGTGCCTGTCTCAGTTGGAAATACAAACATCTACATTACGGTTAATAGTAATACTGGAGACAAATTTGCTACTGGAATTATTACTATTAATCGATCAAATAGTGCTGCAAGGGTATCGGCAGAAGAACAAATTTCATCTGATAATTCCGACCAAGAAATGGTTGTTTATCCAAATCCAACAGCTGGTGAGTTTAAAATCAAATTAGCTAATCATATCAGCAAAGATGAAGTAGTATTGATACATATTAATAGTTTAACAAACACGGAGTTTCATGAAGAAAAAAGAGTTTCAATTATAGAGCTAGAAAACATAATCTTTCACTTACCCCAAGGGTTATATACCGTAAATATTGAAATTCCAACTTTAGAGAAATTTTTATCTTCCAAAATTATTGTAACAAAATAACACAGAAAGACTATTCACATATCCAATTGCTACACTTAGTGTACAAAATCCTATTGGTGAAATATCATATTATTTCCCAGTAGGATTTTTCTCTTCCTCCATCCTTTTCTCAATTTTCTCCGTAAATTAGGGCATTCTTAAACAACGTAAAATTTAAAAAACAATGAATTATTGGCTCGTAAAGTCTGAACCTTTCAAATATTCTTGGGATGATTTCGTTAATCAGGGTGTAGGCGTTTGGGACGGTGTACGTAACTATCAGGCTCGCAATAACTTAAAGGCAATGCAGGTAGATGACTTGGTCTTGTTCTATCATTCTAACGAAGGTCTCGATGTCGTGGGGGTTGCTAAAGTGGTTAAAGAAGCCTATCAAGATCCTACCACAGAGGATACTCGTTGGGTGGTCGTCGATTTAATACCTGTCGAAAAACTGCCTAAATCAGTTACCCTAAAACAAATCAAAGCAGACGAACGTTTACAAGACATTGGGCTTATTAAACAATCTCGACTTTCGGTTAGTGCTATCAAAGCAACTGAATTTGATGTGATATTGGAGTTAGCACACTCTTAGGCAATAGGCAATAGGCAATAGGCAATAGGCAATTTAAAAATTCCAGTTCGTTTAATAAAACACCAAAAGTCTTTTTTTGTGTTTCGTGTATGTTGGCTGAGAATAAAATCACTAATTCACTCAATCACAACTCACTAATTATAGTACACAACTCACTAATTATATTTATTAATGATACGGATGAAAACCTTACGTACTTTATTTACAGCATTGGTGCTTTTACTGGTTGGTAAAGGTTTTGCTCAGGATGTGAAACGTGTTGAAATCGACATTCCTGCTAATGCTAACGAGTTTTTTGCCATTCCTTTGGCAGACAAAGGGGTTGTCGTGATGTCGCAGGTAACAAAGAATGACTTCAACTTAATTCGTTTTGATACCAATTTGCAACAGCTATGGAGTATCAACGGAACTGTTGGTAATAACCTCGACTATGTGAAACACGCCTACGACGGACAAAATCTGTACCTACTTTTTAGTCGCTATAACAGTAATGTTTTTGAGATTATTAAGGTCAATCTGGGGCCAGGTTTTATCGAGAAATTTCAGATTTTAACGGCAAATCGTTTAGAGGTATCTGATTTTCAAGCGATAAACTCGTCGATATTCATTGCTGGGGTTAGTAATTCTCAGCCTATTGTTTCTTATACAAACTTGGTTGAGCGTAAAACTAAAATTCTTCCATCGGCTCTCAAAAATCAAGCTGAAATTCAGTCGATGGAATTAGATACTACCACCAATTTAATCAACGTTACCTACGCTGTAGGAACACGTGGCAAAAACTATCAATTGGTCTTAAAATCGTTTGATGAAAATGGTACTTTCGTTGAGCAAATTGTCATGGATCCACAGGATGAATTTGCCATGATGAATGGACGTTTAAACCAAGTATCTGACTCAACGCAAATTTTGTTCGGAACGTATGGCTATAAAAACAGCATTGGAGGTTCGAAAGGGCCAACCTCTCAAGGTATTTATTTCAGTAAATTCATTCATAATGAGGAGATTGAAACCAAATTCCATAGCTTCACCGATTTTAAAAACTTCTTCAACTATCTCGGAGAAAAAGCGAAGTCAAGACAAGAGCGTAAAATCAGTGACAAGAAAGACAAAGGAGATGATTTACGTTTAGACTACCGAATTTTAGTCCATGATGTCATCAAAAAAGATAATCAATACATCTTGGTTGCGGAGGCTTTTTATGCAAATTATCGCTATAACAATAGTTTTAACCCGTATGGCTTAAACTCCTTTAATTCTTTTGCGAGTCCGTGGAGTTCCTTCTATAATCCATATCGCTGGGGATGGGGTAACTATGGTTTGTACTCTCCTTACAGTAGCTATTATAGCCCATGGGGTTGGAACAATCGCTATTATGGCAATCAACAAACTTTTGATGGCTGGATTTATACCCATGCAATCATTGCTGGTTTTGACGAAAAAGGTAATTTGCTCTGGGACAATAGCATTGAATTGAAGGACTTAAAGCAAGAAAAACTAAGCGAAAAAGTAAGAGCTTCTTTTGATGCTGATGATAAAATCACGCTTTCGTATTGCAACAACGGAGAGATTTTCACCAAAATCATCAAAGGAAATGAGGTCATTGAGGATACGCAAAAACGTAGTATTGCTCCTTCTCAAGAAAGCGACAAGGTAAAAAGAACCATTTCAGATAATATCAACTTTTGGTTCGGGAATTACTTCCTAGCCTCAGGTATTCAACGAATCACCAACAATGAGGAAGGTTCAAAACGTAATGTTTTCTACCTTAACAAACTCAAATTTTAAGCGATTCAGTTCAAAATAGTGTAGTTCTGAAACGATTAACGTAATTTTGTAGCGATGTCTTCGGGCATCGCTTTTTTTTTAACAGTACAGGAGGCTTTACTAGCTTTAGGCAATAAGACAACTGTAATAAATTTATCCCAGTACATTGAGCCAAACACAGATACAACTAGAGACTCCTCAGCATTGGAAAGCATATCAACTCCTGGACTCAGGAAGTTTCGAGAAGCTAGAAAAATTTGGAGATTATATCCTTCGCCGCCCAGAACCACAGGCTGCTTGGGACAAAACGCTTTCGGACGAAGCATGGACTGAAAAAGCGGATGCTTATTTCAAAAAAGATAAGGGTTCGCAAGATAAAGGTGAATGGATGATTCGTAAAAATATGGTCGATCGTTGGTATATGCCCTACAAAACACCTGCCTTAGATTTATCATTTAAACTTGCTCTTTCTTCGTTCAAACACGTAGGTATTTTCCCAGAACAAGCGAATAACTGGGACTTTATCGTGGAGAAAATCGCCAAATTAAAAGCACAAGGTATTCAATCTCCCAAGATTCTTAACTTATTTGCTTATACAGGTGGTGCATCCTTGGCGGCTAAATATGCAGGTGCAGACATTACCCATGTGGACTCAATCAAACAGGTAATTAGCTGGTCAAGAGACAATATGGAAGCAAGCAAACTCGACAATATCCGTTGGGTTGTAGAGGATGCAATGAAATTTGTAAAAAGAGAAGCAAAACGTGGCAATATCTACCACGGTATCATCTTAGACCCTCCTGCTTACGGTCGTGGACCAGACGGCGAACGTTGGATTTTGGAAGAACAAATCAACGAAATGCTAAAATTGGTCGCAGAAATTTTGAATAAAGAAAACTATTTCCTTATTCTAAATATGTATTCGATGGGCTTCTCTTCGTTAATCGTTGAAAATTTAGTAAAATGCAGTTTTAGCCAAACTCAAAATCATGAGTTCGGAGAATTATACCTAGAAGATTCTTTCAAGAAAAAGTTACCGCTGGGAGTTTTCTACCGCTTTTCTAGCTGTTAAGAACAGAAAACTTCAAGAACTTTAAGAGACACTAAAAATAGAGCGAAGTAGTAATTTTTTTTCATAATGGGTTAATTCGTTTTAAGTGGTTATTTTTACGGGACAAATATATACTATTTTTCAAGTTCTTATCACTTTTTACTTTAAAATCTTACTATTAACTCCATTATCTTACGAATAATAAAGAAATACACTGTAGTTATTGGTTAATACGCTCTCTTTAAAATTGGGACTTTACCAGAAAGTTTGTTAATTAGAGCCAACTAACTACTTTTTAAAATGAGTTGAGTTAACCGTATCAAGAAAGTTTGAGTACCCATATTCAGTTGATAAAGTGGCAATTGAACCAAATTTTATCTGAATTATGTATATGCTTTGTTAGCATTTTAGGTTAAATTGCCTACTCTTTATAGTATTACAATGAACAAACCCTTATCCGTCCATATAGTTGTATTTTTAGCGATTGTCACATTTCTCACAAGCTCCTGTGGCACTGAGTCGAGAAAGGGCGAAAAAATCCCTGCTGTTCCCGAAATTACAGCAAAAGCTAGACGATTAGCTGCGATTGACTTTTTGACCAATGTCATCAATAACACCGCAAATTCTTCGGATGCGTATTATAAACGTTCATTGTTATATATGGAAGATGAACGCTTTAATGAAGCGTTAAGTGACATCAATGATGCGATTAATATTAAGCCCAATGTTGGTAGTTATTTTCAGGCAAAGGCAATGATTTTAAGGGCATTTAGCCATCCTAGAGAGGCGTTAGCAGCAGCATCTAGGGCAGAAGCACTCAACATCGAATCACCAGAATTGTTTACCCTTTTAGGCGATTTATATCAGCAAATCGGACAGTATGCAAAGGCGAGATTATACCTAAGAAAGGCATTACAGGTTTCTCCAAACAATGGTGAAACGTATTTCTATCAAGGTGAAATTGCCGCCAAACAAGGAGATACAACCAATGCCTTACAGCTTTACCAAATTACGTTGACCTTGAAACCCTCGTTTATCCCAGCGTATTTAAAGTTAATGGATGTTCATACGGCTTTGAAAGAATATGATTTAGCCTTATTTTATGGCAATGAAGCCTTGAAATATAAGCCCAAAAATGCAGAAATTTACTTTAGACGAGGGATTACCTATCACCGAGTTTGGCGAGTGGATAGTGCGTTAATTTCATTCCAAAAAGCGGTACAATTGGACTCTTCTATGGCTAAAGCAAGCTTTTATGCAGGGGTAATTTATTTCAAAAGTCATGCGTTTAAACTTGCATTGCCCTATTTTAAACATACATTTAACCGTAATCCTAAATATCCCGATGCTCGATTCTATATTGCACAGTGCTTAGAATACACGGGTAGATTTGAAGAGTCAGAAAAAGTATATACGGAATTAGTAGCAGAAAATGGTAGTGATTATCGTTCTCTCAATGGTTTATACCGTGTCAAAAGAAAGTTATTGTATGCAAGTGGAACATACATTCCTGACATGAGTTTAGAATACGATTCGACTGCCGTACTCGGGAAAGAAAGTCCAAAACGAAACGTTGATACGACCATTAAGGCGCTTGTTCCAAAAACAAAAATTAGTGCAAAACCAGATTCAACAAAAAAATAATACGCATAAATCTAGGAAAAGATTTGGCAGCATGTTGTTTGTATAACATCAAATGCTAAATTAAAATCCTCAAAACAAACCCTCAATCAAATGATTAAAATTACCTTACCCGATGGGAGTGTAAGAGAGTATGCTCAGGGAATAACTGGGATGGACATTGCCCTAAGTATTTCGGAAGGTTTAGCCAGAAATGTATTGGCTGCCAAAGTAAATGGAAAAGTAGTTGATGCTGCTACTCCTATCAACGA
>JARXAV010000182.1 GCA_029865665.1 Flectobacillus sp.
GTAGAAAGTATCTTGACTCGTTTGCTAATGGCGGCTGACTATGATGTGGAAAAGGCCGAAAAGGGAATCGTTTTTATTGACGAAATTGATAAAATTGCTCGTAAGTCAGATAATCCTTCTATCACTCGTGATGTATCGGGAGAAGGCGTACAACAGGCTTTATTGAAGCTATTAGAAGGGGCTGTGGTTAACTGTCCTCCACAAGGAGGTCGCAAGCACCCAGACCAAAAAATGATTGCGGTAAACACCGAAAATATCTTGTTTATTTGCGGAGGTGCATTCGACGGGGTGAAGCGTCACATCACCAAACGTTTAAATACCCAACCGATTGGTTTTAGTAAAGATGCGACGTTCTTCGACGAGTTCGATGATAGTCATATCATGCAGTATGTAAACGCTCAAGATTTAAAATCGTTCGGCTTGATTCCTGAATTGTTGGGACGTTTACCTGTGATTACCTATTTGAATCCTCTCAATAAGAGTACACTGTTATCTATCTTGACAGAACCTAAAAATGCCTTGGTCAAGCAATACGATAAGTTATTCAAAATGGAAGGTATTGATATTACGTTCTCTGATGAAGCCCTAGAATATATTGTTGAACAAGCAATGGAGTATAAACTCGGAGCAAGGGGCTTACGTTCTATCTGTGAAGCGATTATTACAGATGCAATGTTTGAACTTCCTTCTCAAACTGAAATTAAAGAGTTTGTTGTAAGTCTAGACTACGCAAGAGAGAAGTTTGAGCGTACTACCTTCCATCAAATGAAAAGAGTATCATAACAATACAACTCGTACATAGAGGTTGTTTTTGGTGTATAGTAAGTACAAGGTTCGCCACCCTGATACCTTGGAGCTTAATCCACCGAAGACAACCTCTTTACATTTTTAAGTAAATAGAAATATTTACTACTGTGTTGACAGGAGGACTTAATCTGTCTATTTTGGGGTTCTTCTGATAACAGATATACTATTAACGTATTTTACATAATTAATATTAAACCTAAAATTTATGCGTCTTATTCAACAATTACCCTATTTTTTATTGGGTGTTCTACTATTAGCATCTTGCTCTTCGTCTAAACATTTTTCTTTCCAAGCTGTTCCACATCAGAGAGCGATAGCGAAAAATGAGGCAGCTTCACTTGTGAAAGTTCATTCTGATTCTTTGCAACGAGAAAAAATGAGTATTGAGCAAGAAATAACGGTTTCAAGTCCAGTTTTTACAGCTTCTTCCTCTACAAAGGCAGAGCATGGCATAATTTTGGCTAACAATGTTCATGAGAAGTTAAAGCAAGCAAAACTTACTTTGTTAAAACAAGAGAACTTCCAACAGGTCTCAGGCACTCGTAAAATGAATATGGTGGAGCGAGTTGTCTTAAAAAAAGTCTTGAAATCTGCTCAGAAAAAAGCATTTTTTACGAGTTATTCAAGTTACCAAGACTGGAATCAGAATCTTAAAATTGGTCTCATATTACTTGCTGTCGGCGTTGCTTTAACTATTTTGGGCTTGGGACAGATAGGTGGTCTGGCGGCCTTAGTCGGCTTAATATTTTTAATTATTGGACTGGTGTCTAATTTGTAGATGAACACAAGAAAAGTAATCGTGCTACTACACGGTTTAGGTGAAGATGCGAGTATCTGGAACGGCTTTGTTCCATTTTTACAGAAAGAATATCAGTGTATTGTTCCTGAATATGCCAATTTTACAGGAATGCACTCGATGGACGATTATGCAGAATATATTTATGATTTGGTAGTCGAAACAAAAGGAGTTGAACAATGTACACTCATTGGGCATTCAATGGGAGGGTATATTGCTTTGGCATTTGCTGAAAAGTATCCACAGATAGTTACGGGTTTAGTGATGTTTCATTCAACTGCCTATCCTGATTCGGAGGAGCGAAAAGAAATTCGGATGAAGCACATTGAGTTCTTAGAAAGTCATGGCTTAGATTTATTCTTACGCAGTTTTGTTCCAAACCTTTTTTCTGAGGAGTTTGTAGAGCGTTATCCTGATGTCATTGAAAAGCAACGTAAAGAAGCACAGCGAATAGATGTATCAGGCTTTATCTCCGCCATTCGGGCAATGCGTACTCGTCCTAACCGATTAGCAGTACTTCAACAAGCAGTTTACCCTGTGGGTTACATCATTGGGAAAAAAGATAAAGCTGTTCCTTTAGCAGACGCTCTGTTGCAGTTAGATACCTTAACTAATCCTAAGGTTTTATTATTGGATGGTGTAGGGCATTCGGGAATGTTGGAAGCACCCGATGAATGTCTCACTTTTTTGAGAATGTTTTTAAGAGCGATATAAAAAAGAGCTACTCGAATTTCGAGTAGCTCTTTTATTCTTTAGGAAACCCTTGAATTAGAATTTATCCCAGAACAATTTAGTTTGTACTTTGTCAGAACCGATTGCAGCAGAAGCTGCTTGCCAGTTGACTAAATTCAACGTTTGCTCTCCTACAGGGTAGGTAAAACGTACAGGAATATCAGCATACGTTTTGTTAACTGGTAGGTTGAATTTAGGCCAGTCTAAACGTCTCCATTCAGTCCATGCTTCAAACCCACGGTTATATAACGCAAGATATTTCTGAGTACCAATTTTTTGCTTGTAATCTCCTGTTGCAGTAGTATAAGCTACAGCTGGTTTGGCTAAGTAAGCCGCAGCATCTCCAGCATTCCAGTAAGCAAATGATGCTGTAACTCCTTGCTTATAGAAGCTTTCAGCAGTACCGCCTACACTGAATCCACGAGCTGCTGCTTCAGCTAACCCGAATGAAACTTCTGCATAATCCATGATTACTCCTTCAAGTGTAGGAGATGTAATCGCTGTGCCTATTGCCGAGAAGTTTGTATAGTTACCACCTGCAGCATAAGGACCACCTACATATTTACCATCCAATTGAGTGAAATAGATAGCACGACGTGGATCTTCAAGCGTATTCATGATGTCAATGATTGTGTTCGCAGGAACATAATCTTTACGACCACTTTGTACTAAGTCAATCCAAATAGGGTTTGTATTAGGAAGAGACCCTTCATAGCTAAGTTTTGCATTGTCAGCATTCGACGTTAACGCTCCTTTAGAAGCTGCTTCGATTAATGTTTTTGCTGTAGCAGGATCTGCATCCACTAATGCTAAACCAATCTTCAATTTCAAACCATTAGCAAATTTTTTCCATTTTGTCATGTCGCCAGCATATACTAAATCGCCAGAACCAAATGAATCGCCGCTTGTATTAATACCAGCAATAACAACATCCAAACGTTTTGCTAAGTCTAAGTAAATAGTTTTAGCATCGTCATATTTAGGATTTACATTAGCAGGGTTAAGAGCCTGAGAATACGGAATATCACCGAACGTGTCCACTAATACTTGGAATGTATAGATATTCAACAATTCGATTACTAATAATTTATTAGCTTTTGCAACTTTACCTGCATCACCGATAGCAGATTCTGCTGTAACCAAAGTAGTAGCTTCTTTTAAGTTACCTAATGCTCTTCTGTATAAACGATCCCAAACTGCATCAGGAATTTTACGAGTAGTAATATCGTAGTTACTTTCGTCAGTATAAGTGGTTTCTGTCCATTGTTGAGCCATTAATCTGAAAACGTTTAAGTTAACGCTTGTATTAACCATTTGCTCAAAAAGGCTCGCTTCTGCTGCTGCAAAAACCGTTGCCGATGGAACTGACCCAGAACTTGGGCGTTTAATATCTGTATTCAACTGCTCAAGATTGCTCTCGCACGAAGTTGCCAGAAGTGCTATTGTTAAAAGTGATATGATTCTTTTCATTTGAGTAAATTTTAGAATGTCGCTAGATGAAATTCTCTTATGCTACTTACTGAATAGTGCTTACCCAGTAAGTAGCAGTGAGTCAATAATCAGAGAATTTTAATTAGAACGAGAATTTAAGGCTACCACCAATCTCTCTAACAGAAGGGTAAACCCCTGACTGCCATCCTGAAAGGTTACCTGATGTTAAACCATCTTCTGGGTCAGCATACGGTAAGTTTTTGCTGATAATCCAAAGGTTACGTCCAACCGCTGATAGCGTAGCTCCTTTGATGAAGTTTTTACCACCAAATAACGATGTTGGTAATTTATATGTGATAGTTACCTCTCTTAATTTTACATAACTTGCATCATATACAAAGCCACCTGCTGGGTTTCTTCTATAGCCAAATAAACCATAGTTTTCGCCACTAACACGTTTTGTATTTGGAGTACCATCTGCTAATACACCTGGGGCAATATATCCACCACCATCAGCAATTGCACTTCTTACTGGCTTGCCTAAATCGTTCAATGGAACAGTTTCAGCATATAAACCTGTTGCTAAACCATAGTATTGATCAAGTGAGAATACGCTACCACCATTTTGAATATCAATCAAGAAACCTAAAGACAAGTCTTTATATATAAGGGTGTTGTTTACACCCATTTTCCAATTAGGTGTTACATTACCAATTACGCTTGTTGCGTCCGATTGAGCATAATACCCTGTAGAAGCCACTACTTTTTGTCCATCTTTGTAAACAAAGTTTGTTCCTTTCAATACACCATAAGGCTCACCAACTGTTGCATTTAACGTTACACCACCACCGAATGCTGCTAATTGTAAGTTACTTACACCATCGTATAATTCAACCACTTTGTTACGGTTGATCGTATAGTTCACTGTTACTTTCCACGACAAATCTTTTGTTTGTACTGGAATTGCAAATACTGAAGCTTCAATACCTTTGTTTTCAATAGTACCAGCATTTACATATTTCTTATCATATCCAGTTGATTTAGAAATCGCAACGTCCATGATTTGGTCGATAGAAAGGGTTCTGTACGCTGTTACATCAAAGCCAATTCTGTTCTGTAAAAACTTCATCTCTAAACCGATTTCAGTACTTTGAGTACGTTCTGGTTTAAGATCAGGGTTATTTTGGATAGAACTAATTGCAAATAATGATTGTCCTCCAAATGCATCTCTTGTACCTGCACTAATGTTAACAGGCTTCACATACGTATTTAATAAACGTTGAGCAGGTGCTGTGTTTGCTACTTCTGCATAGTTTACTCTTAATTTACCAAATGACAATGCTGGTAAGCTTTTGCTTAATTGATTTGAGAAAATATAAGCAGCAGACACAGATGGATAGAAATACGTATTATTTACAACTGGTAAAGTAGATGAAACATCTCTACGAGCCGTAAGATCCAAGAATAGCTCATTCTTGTATCCTAAAGACGCACTTGCAAAAACACCTTCTTGGTAGATTTGATATGCGTTTTCTGAAGGTGCACTAATAGCCGAAGCAGAGTTTGATAATGAATAAATACCCGGAACAACTAAACCCCCTTGAGTACTTGAGTAGATACTAGCTACTTCATTATTACGAATGTTTAAACCAACTAACCCTTTAATATTGAAATCTTCCGTAATATCTTTGTTGATGTTACCAATCAAATCATAGTTGATTTCTCTGAAAGTACGGTCATAACGAGAGTACATCGCTGTTGCATCGTTGTTAATAGAACCAACTGCTACTCTTTCTTCTTGAAGTTCATTGTATGTATCTAACGAGATACGGCCTGTTACATCAATATCTTTTGTGATTTTGTATGTTAAAGCGGTATTACCGAAAATACGATTTCTCCAGTCTGTTTCGTAGTTGTTTGCACGTTGCCAGTAAGGGTTATCCCAATAGATAGGCTTTAAGTCTGAAGGGTCTGTCCAGTTCCAAGTGATGTTTTGTCCTGTTCTTTCAAATGCTGATTTCAAATCCAAAATGTCAACGTTTGTTTGATACCATTGACGGAAACTTGACATGATGTTATCTGAATAACCATTGCTATAACGCCCTTTTGCATCTTGACGAACGTAGTTGATGCTTGTAGTAGCTGTTAACTTCTTGCTGAAATCGTGAGATCCCGAGAATGAGAAGTTATTTTTTTGTAAGCTACTATTTGGTAGAATTCCTTTTTGATCAAAACGAGTGTAAGACATACGGAATGAGCCGTTTTCTGATCCACCATCTAATGAAATACTACCATTGAATGTAGTCGCATCATTGAAGAATTTATCAGGAGTATTTTGGGCAGCAGTCCAAGGACTTGTTTTTCCAAATAATGAAGAAGATGGGTCGAATGAACGCCAGTCATATACTTGTTTAGTCGCATCAAAAGCAGCACCCCAAGAAGCATCTTCTCCCATTGGAACTACTAAATCATCTGTTCCATCGCCGTTGATATCACGGTATAAGAAACGAGAAGTTGGATCTTCGTAATACAAACCGTATCCACCACCATATTGGTTTTGGTATTTAGGGAATGTGCTTTTGTCGATTGTTCCAACACTGTAACCAGCACTTACTGATACACCTAATCCTTGGTTTTTAGCACCTTTTTTAGTTGTAATCATAACAACACCATTTGCAGCTCTTGAACCGTATAGTGCTGTTGCAGCTGCACCTTTCAAGATGTTGATTGAAGCAATGTCATCAGGGTTAATATCTGATGCCGCATTACCATAATCATAACCACCACGACCTGTTGAAGTGTTTGTAGAAGTCGTATTTGAGTTATCTACTGGTACACCATCTACAACGAATAAGGCTTGGTTGTTACCTGTTAATGATTTGAAACCACGTACAACGATGTTTGTTGAAGCACCCATGTTGTTGTTACGTTTGATTTCAACCCCAGAAACTTTACCTGACAACGAGTTGATGAAGTTACTTTCCTTAGCTGTATTAACGGCATCACCTTTTACCTCTTGCGATGCGTATCCTAGTGATTTCTTCTCTCTAGACACACCCAAAGCAGTTACAACTACCTCTGATAACGTTGCAGTACTTGATACCAATTGTACATTGATTACCGATTGAGAACCTACCGCAATAGTTTGTGATACGTAGCCTACAGAAGAGAATATCAAGTTAGAACCATTTCCTGTCGAAATTAAGAAAGTACCGTCACCACTTGTGATTGTTCCTTTGTTGGTTCCTTTAACCGAAATGTTAACGCCTGGCACAGGTGAACCATCTTCCGAAGAGGTTACCTTTCCTGTTACTTGCCTAGTTTGTGCTGCCACTTGCCCTATTAGAGCAAAAAACAACACGGTGCTAATCAGTAATAGTTTTCTCATGTTTGTTTTTAGTTTTAATTATTTGATGGAAAATTCTTTCGCCCAACAGTTGCAAGCCGTAGTAAATTTAATTACTAGAAAATTTGACTTTATCTACTGCATTTGGGCATTTGGGTTATGACTAGGAAATGATATGTGTACTACATAATCACTTCTCAATACATACGATGTCAACACGTTTTAACAGATAAGGAGTTGAGTATTATTGAAACCTAAATAGTTATAATTACCCGTATCAGTACAAGTTAGTATTTAAGGAGATTTAGAGAAAAATAGAAAAAGCACCATGCTACCACTATGTAAGGTATAGTGGAAAAGTACAAAAAAAAGAGTCCCTGAATGATTAAAGGATGACTTCCCTTAGGAAGTGTGAACATACAATGCTAGATAGTTTTCTCTTTGTTGTGTAGTAATAAAATACCGAACATTTATCCTGTCAATGTGGATAGTAGTTTTAAGCTTGTTGACCGTGTTCATTAGTTTATATTCTATGCTAAAAATCGTTAAAAACCTTGATGAGAGGATAAGTAATTCTACTTGCTTAATGATTTCTTTACACAGTGTTTTTAGTTTGTTGATTCAAGTTAGCGAACAAATTGGTAAATGCAAAACTTTTTCCATCAAAAAGTCCAAAATTCGATAATTTTATTTCGGGAATTACTAATAATGCCATAAATGATAGTGTCATGTAGGGAGAAGTCAGTTTACTACCTAACTGTTTTGCAAATTGGTCGATCTTTGAGTAGTTCTCTGCAACGCTATAGCCTTCTTCGCCAGACATTAGTCCACCAATTGGGAGGGCTAACACCTTTTCTACCCCATTTTTATCCACTGCTGATACTCCTCCTTGAGCTTGTATCAATAGGTTAATGGCCTTGCAAATGCAAGAGTCATCCACCCCTACAGCGATGATGTTATGCGAATCATGAGCTACTGTTGACGCAATTGCTCCTTCAAATAATCCAAAATTTTTAATGAATGCAATGGCTGGTTTTTCTGGTTTATATCGGTTCAAAACCACGATTTTTAGCACATCTTGTTCAATATCGCTCACCACACAGTTTTCTACGATTTTAGCATCATAAATTCCTGACTTGGTAATAAGTTGACCGTCGATTGCTTCAATCACATTGATCTTTGTTCCTAGTGCTTCAACCTCAAAATCGCTTGCTGTTGTTAGTTGACATTCAAATTGATTAACCACTTCACTTGGCAGGTTTTCGATAAGTGTTTCCCCCGCATCGCTTACTAGTTGACCATTTAAATATGTTTGAATAATCCTAAATTCTGTAAGATTATTAATAATGACAAAGTCGGCATAATCTCCCTTACGTAACAGTCCAACAGGTAGTTGATAGTGTGTAACAGGATTTACACAGGCAACTTGTAAGGTCTCAAACAAGAGGTCTGGATATTTTGCTAATGCTCTCTGAATTAACTGATTGATATGGCCTTCTACTAGACTATCTGGGTGTTTATCGTCCGAACAAAACATTAATTGTTCAAAGTGTTCGGGAAGCAAGTCAATTAACGCCTCAAAGTTTTTAGCAGCAGATCCTTCTCGAATAAGAATTTTCATACCATATTGTAACTTGTCGAGTGCTTCTTCAATCGTAAAACATTCATGGTCTGTCTGACAACCTGCTTCGATATAACGTTTGGCGGCTTCGCCTCGTAGTCCTGGTGCATGACCATCTACTGGTTTCGCAAATTGTTGGGCTAAGGCTATTTTTGCCATCATATCGGGGTCTTGATTTAAAACGCCAGGGAAATTCATCACCTCAGCCAGATAGCCTACTTCAGCATAGTTTTCGAAGAGATATTGAATGTCTTCGGGCGTAATGGTTGCTCCTGCTGTTTCGAACGTTGTAGCAGGTACGCAGGATGGAGCTCCAAAACAAAACTTAAAAGGTGTCTTGCGGCCATTATGAATCATGTATTCTACGCCTTCTTTTCCGAGTACATTTCCGATTTCGTGTGGGTCAGAGACCGTCGCTACAGTACCATGAACCACCGCCAAACGAGCAAACTGAATAGGAGTGAGCATTGAGCTTTCAATGTGTACGTGAGCATCTACGAAGCCCGCACAGATGTAAGGATAATTTGGGTTTATATTAGGGGATAGTTCTTGAATACTTTCAATCTTTTTTCCCTCAACTTGGAGTGAACCAAAAAATATTTTTTTGTTGAATATATCAATGATATTGCCTTCTATTTGCATATTGCTACTGTTTTGAATTCGTATAATCTGTTAACTTCTTACCAAGTTAGCTATCTTTACATTAAATAGTATACCTCATGAAAAAAATCATTATTGCTCTTGACGGACATTCAAGTTGTGGGAAAAGCACGACTGCTAAACGGGTGGCGGCTAAATTAGGCTATGCTTTTATAGACACAGGAGCGATGTATCGAGCAGTTAGTCT
>JARXAV010000126.1 GCA_029865665.1 Flectobacillus sp.
CACAATCGGTGAGGCGTATGATATGCCTTCTGAAGCAGTAGATGCCATGAACGTAGAAGCGGTTCACGAAGCAATGTCACGTGCAGCAGCTCGTGCAAGAGCAGGTGAAGGTCCAACGTTCTTAGAATTCAAAACGTATCGTTACAGAGGTCACTCAATGTCTGACCCTCAGAAATACCGTACGAAAGAAGAAGTTGAAGCGTACAAAATGCGTGACCCAATCGAGCAAGTTAAGAAAACAATCTTAGACAACGGAATCGCTACAGAAGAAGATTTATTAGCCATTGATGCAGCAATCAAAGTGAGAGTAGAAGAAGCTGTTAAATTCGCAGAAGAATCTCCTTTCCCAGATGCTTCAGAAGCATATTTAGATGTATATCAGGAAGAAAATTATCCTTTCCCAGTAGAATAAGCAATACGGGTTTACATGAAAAAGACTACCTCAAAAGGGTGGTCTTTTTTTGTGGGTAGTTGTTCAAACGATAACCTTACAAAATAATTTTAAGGATTAAAGGGTGATTAATTGTTGAAATGTATATTTTTACACCACAAAATTGAGTTTTAACTGTAATTTTCTACTATAATTCTTTTACAATGAAAACAGATGAGATAAAGCACCTATTTAACCAATTTGAATTAGCCGCCTCTGAAATTGAAGGCGTAGAGTGTTGGAGTGCAAGAGAAATGCAACGACTTTTGGGCTATAGTAAATGGGAAAATTTTGAAAAAGTAATTCAAAAAGCAAAAGATGCTTGTTTTAATGCAGGGGAACATATTTCTGACCATTTTCCTGATGTCAGGAAAATGGTAGGCATTGGGTCTGATACAGAACGAGCCATACTGGACATTGCTCTAACTCGTTATGCTTGTTATCTGGTTGCTCAAAATGGGGATAGTCGTAAAGAAGAAATTGCTTTTGCCCAAAACTATTTTGCAGTTCAGACTCGAAAGGCAGAAATTATTGAACAGCGTCTGTTGGAATATGAACGCATTAAAGCCCGTGAAAAACTGAGTCAAACAGAAAAGCAACTTTCGGGAATACTTTATGAACGAGGTGTTGATAATCAGGGGTTTGCAATTATTCGTTCGAAAGGAGATCAAGCTTTATTTCGTTTATCCACACAGCAATTAAAGAAAAAAATGGGTATTCCAGAATCTCGACCTGTTGCAGATTTCCTACCTACTATTAGTATAAAAGCAAAAGATTTAGCTGCTGAAATGACAGGTTTCAATGTACAAACAAAAGATTTGAAAGGTCAGAATCCGATTGAAAAGGAGCATGTTGACAATAGCTTTGCGGTAAGAGATATGTTATTAAAACGAGGTATTCAACCCGAAAATTTAGCTCCAGCAACAGACATTAAAAAGGTTCAGCGTAAGTTGGACAGTGATGATAAAAAAGTGTTAAAGGATAGTAAGAAAAAGACAACGTAACAAAAAAGCCAATGAAGGTATGTAAAAAGTGTAGAGTTTAAAGCTTAACGTATTTTTCACCTAATAATATTCTATCAAATTGCATTTCAAGAAATATTATCGTGAAATTTACTATTTCACAACATAAAACGTCGGCTTTTAGCTTTAATCCAAGCGGTAGTCGCTCATAAACTTTTGACTTTTTACTCAACCTCATTGGCTCCCCCCTCACAAACAATACCAATCCACCGACTCCTCAGGTTTTATTTTTACAACATTCGATAATACTAATAAGACCAATGTTCTGGAAGCCAGCCATTTGGGGATGGATGCTAGTGTGGCGAACTCGTCGATGGTGATGCGTTTTTTCTCGGCTAAATATTGCATTAATACTCGTTCTTTGTCGCCATAAGTAAAGGAAACTCCCTCCTGATTTTCACGACGAAGAATTTGTTTTAACTCTCTACTTGCTTGTACCGAACGGTCTTCTACCCTAAAGTATGCTTTGGGGTCTTCGTTGGGTAATTTGACAAAATGGGGTTTTTCGATACTTTTAGCAATGCTGAAAACCAACACATCTCGGGTGTCGGTAATAGAAAGCCGTTCTAATTGGTATGAAATAGGTGGGTCGCAATATTTTTCAATGGCACGAACCAGCATATATTCTTCTTCATCGACAAATTTTAAACCTGGGATACTCTTGTCGTCGCCCACGCCCAGTAATAAAATACCGCCATCTGTATTGGCAAATGCGACTATTTCTCTGACTATTTTTTCGGGATGATTGGCTTTTAGCTTGAACTCAAGATGCAGCCCCTCTCCTTTCTTTACCAAATTTCGCAAGCCTTTCAAATCCATTTCGGATGTGCGAGAATGGCTTTCTGTTTTTTCAAAGACTCCTCTTCCTTGATATGACTCAACACCGTAGTTCATGACGCTGTATGTTTTGAGTTAATACTCCCTTCCTAAATATAACGTAATTTTAGGGCAAAATGATTGAAAAATCAAAAATAATTCCCTTACAAATCGACCAATTCAATAGACTTTACCTAACTTTGTGTATTCATTATTAACACATTACCAATTCCTTTTTTATTCTTTCGGAATTTTTATTTTTTATAATTCGTTGTGGATAAAAGATTTGGTTGTACGAATAACGTAAACGGCCGACGTTTACATTGCTTATGTCAGATTTATCTTCATTAAAACAAGCCTTAGAAGGGCTTACCCTTGCCGATTCGCTTCGTTATGTTGCTGACAACTACGGCAATGTCGTTTTTTCATCCTCTTTCGGTCAAGAAGATCAAGTAATTACCGATGCTATCTTCAAAAATGAGCTAGCTATTCGTGTATTTACCTTAGATACGGGCAGATTGTTTCAAGAAACTTACGACTTGATGGACACCACAAAGGCGAAGTATAAGAAAGAATTTGAAACCTATTTTCCTGAGACTGCTAAAGTAGAAGCATTAGTAAAAGAAAAAGGGTTCAACAGCTTTTATTATTCAGTTGAAAATAGAAAAGAGTGCTGTGGAATTCGCAAGATTCAACCTTTGAAACGTGCTTTAGCTGGAGCAGAAATCTGGATTACAGGTTTACGTTCTGAACAGTCTGATAACCGTGCAGATATGGAAATTGTTGAATGGGACGAAGCAAACAAGGTGATTAAATTCAACCCCTTGATTCACTGGACTTATGAAGAAATCTTAGCATATATCAAAGAAAACAAAGTGCCAGACAATCCATTACACCGCAAAGGATTTGTCTCAATCGGTTGTTTGCCATGTACTCGTGCTATCCAAGAAGGAGAACACCCTCGTGCAGGTAGATGGTCATGGGAGACATCTCAAAAAGAATGTGGATTGCATTCATAAGTATTTGGTTACTAGTTAGCTATCAGCTTATATTGCAAATAGTTATTTTCAAAATTCGTTTAAACTAATATAGTAAGTATGAAGAATTATTAAACTGATACTATTTTTCCACAGAGGTACACAAAGTCCGACACGGAGTTACACAAAGAAAAAGTAGAAAAACTCTGTGAAACTCTGTGATTTTTAAACTCTGAGCAACTCTGTGGTAACAGTCGCTACGGTATAATACTATCAATTTATTCTTTACCATTACTTACAAGTACTTAATTTACAAAACTGTGCGATTAACGTTTGAAAAAGATAAGGGATGCTTTTAGACATTATACGTTAAACTTTTAACTCCACAGTAGTTTCAAAATTGATTCTAATGAGTAATTACAATAAAAATAATTCAATGTCAGAAGTTGAGACAACAGTAACAGAAAACTCCGCAGTAGATGCTCCGAAATGGGGGGTATTCCCTCGTGAACTTGAAGATGAAGCCATCTATATCATGCGTGAAGTGGCTGCACAATTCGAGAAGCCAGCTCTTTTATTTTCAGGTGGTAAAGATTCAATTACCTTGGTTCGTTTAGCTCAAAAGGCTTTCTACCCAGGTAAAATCCCTTTCCCATTAGTACACGTGGATACAGGACATAACTTCCCAGAAACCGTTGCTTTTCGTGACTGGTTAGCGAAAGAAGTAGGTGCAGACTTAATCGTTCGTTACGTAGAAGATTCAATCAATCAAGGTAAAGCAAAAGAAGAAACAGGTAAGTATGCCTCTCGTAATGCTTTGCAAACGGTAACACTTTTAGATACGATTGAAGAATTTAAATTCGATGCGTGTATTGGTGGTGCTAGACGTGATGAAGAAAAAGCTCGTGCGAAAGAACGTATTTTCTCAGTTCGTGACGATTTCGGACAGTGGGATGCAAAACGTCAACGTCCTGAGTTGTTCGATATGTTGAACGGACGTATTGCTATTGGCGAAAACGTACGTGTATTCCCTATTTCTAACTGGACAGAATTAGACGTTTGGAATTATATCAAAGAAGAGAAAATGGCGATTCCATCTATCTATTACTCGCACAAGCGTCAAGTAATTGAGCGTGATGGTATGCTTTGGGCTGATTCTGACTACTTGAATAAAGATGCAGATGAAATTCCTTTTGAAGCAACAGTTCGTTTCCGTACGGTAGGTGATATGACTTGTACGGCTGCAGTAGCTTCGGAAGCTGTTGAATTAGATGACATCATCGGTGAAATCTTAGCAGCAGAAATCTCTGAACGTGGTGCTAGAATCGACGACAAACGTTCGGAAGCTGCCATGGAAAAACGTAAACAGCAAGGATACTTTTAAAAAAGTTGAGTTATGAGTTTTGAATGTTGAGTGTGTAGCAGTTGGCATAGAACGTTACACTTGAAACGATAAAACTTTTGACTTAAATGTTAATATGATTCAATGCTCGAAACTAAAATGAAGCACGACAATCTGAAAGAAAGAACTAAATCTTTTGCTTTGAGAGTCATTAGATTAGTTGAAAGTTTACCTCAAAAGCAATCGGCTCAAATAATCGGCAAACAACTACTTCGATGTGGTACTTCTGTTGGAGCAAATTACAGAGCTTCATGCAGAGCAAGATCACAAGCCGATTTTATTTCTAAAATCGGAATTGTCCTAGAGGAAGCCGATGAGTCTTTATTTTGGATGGAATTATTAGTTGAATCAAATCTTGTTAAATACGATTTATTGAAGGATCTTATGAAGGAAGCCGACGAGTTAACCGCAATATTTGCTTCATCAGGGAAAACCGCAAGAGAGAATAATAAAAAGAAATAGCAACCGAGTGTATAGTTTTGTGTGTGTAATTAATTAGAATATTTACCAGTTAACAAGGTAGATTCCTTTATGCGAGATTCCACCCACTCAGCACTCGAAACTCACAACTCCACACTTAAACGATGGACATTCTTAGAATTGCAACCGCAGGTTCAGTTGACGACGGAAAAAGTACGTTAATTGGCCGTTTATTATACGAAACAAAGTCGATTACAAAAGATAAAATTGAGGCATTAGAAGCGGC
>JARXAV010000154.1 GCA_029865665.1 Flectobacillus sp.
TCCTTTATTGGTACTAACCCATAATTTCCCGTCTGTATCCTCAATGATTTTATAGACAAAATCATTCGATAACATTTGTTCTTCGCTATATTGAATAAATTTCTTCGTTTTAGTATCATAAAGACAAAGTCCACCTCCAAACACGCCTACCCATATTCGTCCTAATTTATCACATAACACACTCTGCACTCGATCTAGTGGTAAAGCATTCCGTTCGTGGTTAATGGATTCAAGTTGGTTTGTTCTAGGATCAAAAACGGCCATCCCGACCCCATTAGACCCGAACCATAAACGCCCTTGCTTATCTTCTTCTATGGCTGTAACATAGCCATCTATTGTTAAATTGGCATATTTATTCTTTTGAGGTACAATTTTATCGAAGTGCACTAAAACACCTGTTTTAGGTTCATATCGGTACACGCCTTTTCCATTTGTTCCAATCCACAAATTACCCTTACTATCCATTTTCAAGCAGTTAGCAGGACTAGACAATTGTTTAGCATCTGGAGCAATAGGGATTCTTTTCATTGAGCGGGTCTTTATATTTAACTCACAAAGACCATCTTGATAAGTACCTATCCATAATTTATCGGCTAGACGTTCTAAAGACAGCACTACCCAAATAGGCCCAGTTTGTCCCGCCAGCGGAATATGGGATACTAGCCCAGTCTTTCGATTGAAAAGATTTAGTCCGCCTGTATCCGTGCCAACATAAATATCGCCATTAGGGCTTTCCACAAATGACGTGATGGAATTACCACTCAATCCATTTGCTTCAAACGGATTATATTGTTTATGGCTAAAAAAAGCTAAATTATTATCATATTTATTAACTGCCCCCTGAAGTGTACTAATCCAATAAATACCACTTTTATCAATGAATATATCCCGTACCGAGTGTCCAATAAAGCTTCCCATTCCACTGTAGTGACTAGATTCAACGTTTTTGATGCGTAAGCTTTGCTCTGTTTTAGGATCAAAAATATTTAAACCATACTCCGTACCAACCCATAATTTGCCCTCAATATCAAAGGCCATTTTGTATATTCGATCACTACTCAAAGAAGTTATATTATCTCGCTGATATTTAAATACTTTGAATTTTTCATTTCTTAAATTCATCAGACTTAGTCCACCTTCTGTTCCTACCCAAATGTTGCCGTGTTGATCTTCCGCAATAGTTGTAACGTTATCATTTGAGAGTGTTGTAGGGTCGTCCTCTTTATGCAAAAAATATTTATACGTTTTTGTATGTTCATTGAATAAATGGAGTCCTGCATTAGTACCAATCCATAGACGATTTTTACTATCTTCAAAAATCGAAAGAATAACATCTGATCTAAGGGCATTAGCTTTTGCTCTATTTGACCTATAACTAGCTACTTTCTTAGTTCTGGGGTTGAAACAATATAATCCAGAATACGTTCCTACCCAGATATTTCCATTGTGATCAGCAAGTAGGCTTCGAATCCAGCCAAAACGACGGAAATCGTAATTAGTGAAATTGTTCAAAGCTCTATTGTACAGAGAAAGAGCAATGGTTGTTCCTATCCATAAATTCCCATTTTTATCTTCCTGAATAGCCATCACTGAGCCTCTTCCGATGCTAGATGATACTTTTTCTTTATGTCGATATTCCTTAAAACTATTGCCGTCAAATCTATTTAAACCATCCTCTGTACCAAACCACATAAAACCATATTTGTCTTTCAGTATGGCTAATGTTGTATTAGAATTAAGTCCATTTTTGGTTGTATAGTTGATGAAATTATAGTCATGATGCTGTCCAAAAGTTTTATTCAAGAGGAAAAGCAAGGTTGTAATGATGTATATATTTTTCATGGTAATCGAAGTAGTCTTAAATAGAACAAAACATTCAGCTTGTTCTTTAACTGGGTTAGCTAATTTACCCGTATATCGAGTTCATTTGCTAGGTCACTTTTTAAAATTAGTATTAATTGGTGTCTTTTTTATAATTTACAAAGAAATAACATCTATCTCAAACTTTATTACTCATTAAACATTTGATGCAGAAATTAATCAATTTGTTCTAATTTATGGTTGATTTAGTAGACTTAAGGTCAACGTTTTATGGAAAAACCCTGTTTATGACATACAAATTGCAATGTTTAATCACCTAAAGGAATGTATTGAAGGCAACTTTCTGTTGTTAAATGTTAACTGCTTTGTGTAGAGGAAAGAGGTTTTATTTTAAAATGGTGTTGTGAGTTGATTGAATACAGACTTATGGATATTGTGTTCCTACTCGATCACTGCTTTGTAGCTTGTTATTATTTATTCTACATTTGGGATGAGCTATTCAACGAGGTGCTTGAATTCACTCATAAAGTAGCAACTAGTATTAAATTTTGTTAGCACGCCTTTTTCTGACGAAGCTATTTAACCTTTCTTGAAAATATTATTCTCTCAGCCTTAATTTTAACTATGCAATCTAGTCTGGTCTACTCCATCTCAACGGTAGTTGCTTGTAAATTAACAGTCTAAAGTACTTGTTTGCGGGCCAATGGCTAAAATAAGTTTGGTATATGCTTTTAGTCGTTAGCTTTTCTACTCTGATAGTTCTTTTATCATCTATTTTGCACTGTTTTAAGCCACTATTTTGCCTAAACTAGTATGATTGTGTCAAATGAAGCTCTATGGCTCCGCAAACGCATCAATAAAGCCCAATAAGTAAAAAACTAGCCTTATTTATATACGGGTTTAATAAGCGTTCTAAGGGACTTTATTAGCTAATTGCGATTTTGAAGATTACTAGCTATGTTACTTCTTATTTCGCTTTTTAATTAAATCTAAACAAGCTAAGATATAGGCAGTCTTATTCTTTACTTTCGGGTGTAGTCCATTCTCAAATTCAATATGAAGCGTTACGAATTGATTCACCAAATTTTTATCGCTAAGTATGAGTTCTT
Organism: Flectobacillus sp.; assembly: GCA_029865665.1. The sequence goes on from JARXAV010000154.1 coordinate 2,931, forward strand.
TGTGATTTTTTCTAAAGTTGTATAGCTTATCGATGATTTCTTCAACCTTCTCATAGACTAACAGAGGGTTTACTTGTACAGCACTGTTGAATTCTTGCTTTTCTAGCTGACTCATTTCGAGAGCTGTAATGACCGTAAATTCAATATGAGTTACATTCCGTTGTTTATTACCATGATTCTGATATTCGAAATGAATAGGGACGCCTTTAGTTTCCTTTAACTCTATCCTCGCCGGTTCTAATACTTTTCGTTTAAAGTCATTCAAGTTGGTATATTTTTTATCTGCTACCTGTAGTAATTTACGCAGTTCATCAATACTGTAGATAAAATGGGTTCTATTTTGACCTAAGTGAAGTTTAATCAGTTTATACATCAATGTCGAATAGATGGACTTAAACTCTAAGATTGTCTTAAAATCATACCGAGTATACTGTGTACCTAAACTAGCTAAATAGGGCGACAGTTGTGCATTTGAACGGAATTCAAGATAGCCTGAGTTGTTTTTGTTATAGCTGATGCTTGAAAACAGCGGGATATGCTCATATTCCATATTGCCTTTTGACAAATCAAAAAAAGTCATCACTTTTTGAGACATGGATTTGGTGACAGCAAAAATCTGTTCTGGTTTGATTGTTTCTTTAATTCTAGAGATTGGAATTTTCACGGAAAGACCATGATTAACATTGATTGTACCATGGTCAATCTGATTAATAAAGTATTCAAATAGGCGTTGTTCTACACGTGTAAACTGTGTATTGCTGATAACTAATTTGTTAGGTAAGTAATTATCTTTTCTGTTTGGAGTATATGGATGCTCCAAATATTTCTCTTCTATTGATTCAACGTTTGCCATAGGGGTAATAATTTCCAAAAAAGTCGCCTTATCTTCCAAAAAAGTCGCCTTATTGTGTTCTAAATTTCCAAAAAAGTCGCCTTATCTTCCAAAAAAGTCGCCTTACAGTTTATAACTGATTTAAAATCAGTTAGTTGAGTAGCCTCTAAATCATTCAAATTTTTTTGAATAAATTTAAAAATCAAATGAACAATTACTAAAAATAATAGGGTTTGTTCGTCTTTTTGCTAAAGAGGACATTTTTTGTTTTAAAAGCTGTAAATGAAAAGTAAAAGGTGTTTTCTTCCAAAAAAGTCGCCTTAGAAGCATTAAAGGCAATTAATTGGTTTAATCCAGTATTATTGATTGCCTTATTTCTCTCTGTTTGAGAAATTTTTGACTCATTTTCTTCCAAAAAAGTCGCCTTAGCAATAACAACTCAATGCAATTATTGTGTTAATGCGACTTTTTGGGATGCTATTTCACACAGTTCACCGTTATTTAGCGATTTCTACACCTTAATCTATACGAAAGTAGCCATAGGGTGCTATTTCTTCCAAAAAAGTCGTCTTAGGGAATGTTATCAAGTAGTGAATTGATCCATAACTAAGCGAATTAATTTTTCATATCACTGAAGTTCCAAAAAAGTCGCCTTAATGAAAATTATCTCTTAATTTCTGACTGATTTATCAAATGAACACAATGCTTAGCCTATTTGTTTTAAGAGTTTCTTTATTACAAGAGACCATACTCAATTTACAATGCTATTCATTGGGTATAACAAATATCTAATAAATTATTGAAAAAAAACATCAATAATGGTATTTTTTAACCCTATCGTATTAAATTTGGGTATTATTTAATAAAAACGCAATGATAACGAACGAACTTGCTCTCAAATTTATTAGACATAATCCCGCTCTCTCTATTAGTTCTTTAGAAAAAGAAGCAGGTATTCCTCGCCAGACGATTACAAGGGCTTTGAATGAAAATAGAGTAATTCCAGATAAGCATCTTGATTTATTATTACCCATTTTATCAAAATACGGTTATTCAGCGTTGCTTTATCAAAATGCAAGGGTTATCTCTGTTGTAAATCATAAAGGTGGGGTAGGTAAAACAACGACTACAGCATCTTTGGGAGAAGCCTTAGCGAACAAGGGGTTCAAAATCTTACTAATTGATTTAGATCCGCAAGGAAATTTAAGTCAAATATTAGGAATTGACTCACCAGAAGTCCAAGTAGCAGATTCGTTGATTAATAATGTTGAATTTCCTGTAATTAATATAGCACCTAATCTTGATTTATCTCCTTCTGATATCGAATTAGCCAATGTTGAGATGAGATTTCATGAATTAACAGGAGGAGAGTTTCGTTTAAAAAATAGAATTAGTCATTTAGTAAGTCGATACGACTATATTTTTATAGATTGTCCTCCTTCTTTAAATAAACTAACCTTGTCTGCGATGGCAGCCTCTACAAGCTGTATAATTCCATTACTACCAGAAATGTCGGCTGTTAAAGGATTAAACTCTATTTGGGGGAAAATTATGGAAGTTCGTCATGATTTGAATGCTTCTTTACAGATTGATGGTGTTGTTTTTACGATGGTCAAGAAAAATAGCGTTCATGACGGAATCAAGGCCTATGTAAAAGAAGAAGTGAAGAATATTAAAATATTTAATGCAGAGATACGTCATTTAATTGATTTCCAAAAGTCTCAAATTGCTCAGAGTGCCATCTCTAAATTTTCAGGTAATTCAGATGCTGCAAAATGCTATTGGGCTTTTTGTGACGAATACATTGCTTATCTTCAAATTGTGAAATAATTAGATGAAAACAGATATTAAAAAAATACTTGCTTCTAAAACCAAGCAGGCATTGTCTAGTAATATTTTAAGTGCAGAAGCCATTCGACAAAATATTGTTATTCTTCCTGAGTTAAAAAATCTAATTCCTGCTCTTGCTAAAGATGAATTAGAGCAGTTAGAGAACAATATACTACAACATGGTTGTCAAACGCCTATTCAACTTTGGCAAGCGTCTAAGCAGCTTATTGGCTTGGAAGCTGATAAGCCTGATGATATTGCTTATATACTGATAGACGGACATAATCGTCATTCGATTTGTAAACGCCATAACCTAAATTTTGAGGTGTATATGTTGTCTTTTCCTTCTTTAAAAGAAGCGAAAGATTATATGATTAATCTTCAGTTAGGACGCAGAAATCTTTCTTTGTCGCAAATATCGTATTTTCGAGGCTTGCGGTATAACAATGAAAAAACAGATAAATCGGAGAATTTAAAGCAGTTTCACTCGAAGGGTCATTTTGACCTTTCGAGTGAAACTGCTTCATCTGATGGGACATTATTATCGAAAGGTCAAAATGACCCTTCGGAAATATCTACGGCAGAACGGCTTTCAAAAGAGTATAATGTAAGTCCTAAGACGATTAAGAGAGATGCTGAATTTGCCAAAGGACTTGAAAAATTGGATGTTGACTTTCGTAATAATATTCTGAGCGGTAAAGCGAAAATAGACAAAGGGTTGATTCAAAAAGTTGCCAAAATTCAAGTAGTGGATTCGCCAATTGAAGGGGTAGAGCAATTAATGGAACTTGTTAATCCTCAAGAGGAATCAGTAGCTGACACTACTAATACTTCGTCTGTTATCCAAGAAAAAGCTACAGAACTAATTAATATTAGTAAGAAATTTGCCAAAACGAACAGTAAAACAGATTTGCAACAGATGATTGAGTTGGCTCAATATACCTTACTGTTTATGGAGTAGGACGTAAATAGAGTGCCTTACGAGGGTTGCAAAATGTAATTTCTTATTTGGTTTAAACGCTCTTTCGAAATAGTTATTAGTAAACGTGAATCCCATCTCATAATTACCCTGACTAAAGTCAGGGTAATTATGAGATGGGATTTTTTATTATTTACAAGATATATAAGGAGGCTCTTTGGGAATTATTCTCGAAATTCAGGGATTAAAAAAGTCCCAGATTAATTTTCATTCTTTCGGAGTAACTTCTTCCTGAAGTAATATTTGTATTTTTAGTATCGTTTAGTGTAATAATATACTTACTGTTAAAATATTTCTGGGCTTCTTTGATATAGTCTTTGTTAATAATGATTCCTCTATGGATGCGTAAAAAATTATCAGGTAGCTTGTTTTCTAAGCCTGCAATGGTCTCCGAACTTAAAAATACTCCCATTTCTGAATGAATAGTAGTATAATTACTGTCGGCTTTAAAATAGGACACATCATCTAGTTTTATAAAAATGATTTTATCGTTTTTTTTAACTGTGATAGAAGTCATCTTTTGTTGTCCTTGCCTATTCGTAATCTCTTTTAAAACTTTTAGAAGCTCATCGGAAGAGCTTTTTACATGAAAGCTTTTTAATTTCTGAATGGTTTTTTCAATACGTTCTAACTTAACGGGTTTAACCAAATAATCGATACTGTTGGTTTCGAAAGCCTCTAAAGAATATTGGTCGTAAGCCGTACAAAAAATAACGATTGGAATCGTCTTTAAACGTGCCAATAATTCAAAACCAGTACAACCAGGCATTTCGATGTCTAAAAAAATAATGTCTGGATTTAATGCTTCAATTTTTTGCTGTGCCTCCGTTCCGTTTTGAGCAGTGTCAATAACATCAAACGTTTCACTGAATTCTTTTAATAAATTTTGTAAGCCTATTCTGGCAGGTGCTTCATCGTCAATAATGATAGTGGAATAGCGTTTGTTCATATTAGATAGATGCTGGAATGGTAATGATAATCATTTTTTCGGGAGTATTTGTCCAATTTAAAGTGGCATTATCTCCGTAGGTTAATCGCAACAAATCAAAAACGGTTTGCAAACCATGCCCACTTAATAAACCTTCTGGAAAATCAGGGCCATTGTCACTTACTGAAATCTTAATCTCATTTTGTTCTTGCACGATTTGTAACTCAATTTTGCCAATGCCTTCATTTCTTGAAATTCCATGTTTCACCGCATTTTCCACCAATGGCTGAATTAAAAATAAGGGAATTTCATGGTTTTCTAACCCTTTATCTACCGTAACAGTAAATTGTAAACGCTCACCAAAACGAATTTTCTCGATGTCTAAATAGGTTTTTACCATTTCCACTTCATCATGAACAGTACTCGTTTTTTTATCTTTTCGGTTGATGGAGTATTTAAACAAATCCGATAACGAATGAGCCATTTTTTGGGTTTTCTGAGCATCAACTGGGGCTAAACTGGCAATGGAGTTCAAAGAATTGTACAGAAAATGGGGGTTTATTTGGGATTGTAACGATTTTAATTCGGCTTTCGCTTTCAGTTCTCTTAGGTTAGCTAACTTAGTTTCATTTTCGATAATCATATTTCGTTCTTTAAAGATAAAGTAACCTATTAATGCCCTGAGCGATGCAGTTGCCATTAAAAGTAAAAATATTTGAGATAAAACTAAATAATCTTGTTGGTAGTCGAGTGCATTTTTCAAGATAAAAAAGTAAAACACCAAACATCCAAAAGGCAAAAATCCCGTTGATAAAAAGATTAATCCAGTCTTTGCCAATAGGTTTTTTACTGTTTTTTGAATTTTTAACTCAATAAAACGAAACAAATAGAGAAAAGGAAATAAAATTGCCAGCAATAAAGTACTTGATATAATAGTCTCATATCTAATTATTGGAGTTTTTTGGTAATCATCAGGTATCGTTAAAAAATCATAAAAAGAAATACAGAATACGATTATTACATCTACCAATAGCAGTGCTATTACGGCTATAATACCAAACAAAAGCCAATCGTGCTTGATTTTAACATTGATTGATTGATAAATTTTATGAATAGAAAACAGACCTAATAATATTAAAATTAGTGCGGGTAGAAATATGATAGCTACAGGGTTTTTTACCCACCACAAGGAACGATCTCTATTGAAAATTTTTGCATCTTCTATTTTTTTTAAGATACTTTCTTTAAATTGACTTTCTGCTTTTACCAATCTTTCCTCGAAGCCTTTTTTATAAACCTCTCTAATAATTGCTATGTCTTCATCATTCAAAGGAACAGTGTGGTTTGAATGATCATAATCTAAATTAAAGATGCTATTTCTTTCTGTTATTGATGGATAGGCAAAATTACCTCCGACCAATGTTTTGGCTATTCGTGGTTCTAATGATTTTTTAATTTGTTTATCCGTAGATATAGCAGCAATTTTGTAAATATAAAACTCACAGCTATTATATCCTTGTCCTTGTTTTTGAGCACCAAACCTGCACGTAACATAACCAAAATCCCCGTCTTCAAGATTATCTAAGAATTTAATTTTAAAATTTGGTTTCTCTGATTTTGAAAATTGGATTGAAATTGTTTCTGTTAACGCATCTAATTTCTTTAAAGCATGACCGATATTTATCGAATCTTCTTTTGTGTAATTTCCTTCTAAACTAACAAAAATATTAGTTTCCCATTTAGTTAATAGATTATTGTTCAAAGAGTTGATTTCAACGATCTCTTTCCAAGGTCTTGCAGGAAGTTTTTCTTGGTCTTGAGAAAAACAATTCGTTCCCAAAATAAGAAAGACGATTAAGTAGTGTAATTTTTTCATGGTAGTAAATTTAAATGTTTATACCACAAAAGAACTACAATAGTTGTTCGGCAAAAATAAGTTTCTTGTAAACTGCCAAATAGGGATGTGAACTGCATGTAAACCAAAAACGCCACAAAGAATGAACTTTGTGACGTTTTTAGTATTGAAATAGCAATGTATAGAACCAGTATTCGAGTAGTTAGGTATTTATCGTTTTACCCAGAATATAGGATGGCTCTATAGTTGCTTTTTATAATCGTTTTGGAGAGGTTGTTATTGGTGAAATAACTCCTAGCATTTCTTCTCTCCTAAATAGAGCTATTGGTTAATTAATGTGTTGTTAATTAGATGCTTATATTATCAGTCTGCAAGTAAATCGTACTTGCTATTTGTTTTTTGATTATCTAACTAAAACCATTTTACGTTCCCCTTTTGTCTCAAAATAGCCTGTGTCAATTGCTGGTGGTAGGTAAGACGAACTGAAGTCATAAGATACTTTGACATCGTAAATACCAGGTGCTAAACCACCTTCTTTTCTGATTGTAAGTATAGCAGCATTCATGCTATTCCAATGTATATCTGTTTTGCTGGCTAACTCAGACTGTTCAATCGTGTTGCCATCAATCGTCCAAAAAATTTGTTCATTGGCATATACTTCATCATTCACGGTTACGGTAGCAGCTCTGAGTTGAGAAGCCCATATACCTCTATAATAAGTTAGTCGGATTGGTACTTGAAAACCAATAACGTTATCAGCAATTTTGGCATTTCTAAAGCCCCTCAACTGTATCAACTGTTGTTCTAATAGTCTCATATTTCTTATTTACTTAAAAAGTTATTCATCATCACGTGGTGCTTTCTTACTTGATCAGTTGCATAGCCAGCTAGGTCTTTGTTTTTCCCTTCGTATTCACTTAGCATATAACCACCCCAGTTATTATCCTTCAGCACTTTGATGATTGCTTCGTAAGGGTGAGTAGGTTCAATAAAATCCTCTGTCATGTGAATAAATTTAGCATGACAAGCGTAGGTATAAGGTAAAAAAGGAATGATTTCCTCAGGAGTACTCGGCGGATTATCAAAACCCGGCACGACCATTCTTTCTGCCGTTTGGAAAATTCCAAAATCAATATTTAATCCAAAATGCTTAGTTCCTGTTTTTTCAATAAACTCAACATAATCGCTCACCATTTTGGAGTTTAGTTCAGTTGGTTGATGAATCTCTGGACACATCACTACGCCATGTTCTTCTGCAAGTGGGAGAGCCATTTCGATAAACTCACGCCAATTTGGTACAGGGTTTAAGTCAAAATCTACTACTCCTAACTTGGTACGAAGAACTGTAAAGCCCAGTTTACCAGCTAGTTTAATGTCTTTAATTAAACGCTCATACGATTCTTGCGTAGTTAGTTCTCTCCCTGGAATCATTCTAGAATCCACCCAGTGACCATATTCTACGGGAATAATATCATATACTTTTAGGAGTCTTTGCCATTCTTCAAGCCATTCTTCCGTCGGATTTGGATAATTTTGGATGTGTGCATTTGCCAATATTTCTAAGCCCTGTGTGCCTAAATCGTTCATCTCTGCAAAGCAATCCTCTAAAGTCATGGATACACCAAATTCACCTGCATACGAATAGAGTGAAACACCTGTTTTGGGAATTTTAGTTGTCATTTTTATCTACTTTTCTGTTATTGAAATTAATTCTGATTAACTTATTCTTTCGTGCCTAAAAACTTTACGCCCATCGTATCTAACACCAAGCCTACGACCTGCTCTTCATCTCGCTTGAAAATAAAGAATCCTCTACCGCCATCATCAAACTTATCAGGCGTATTTGTTTGCTTGAGGTCTGCTGTCTGATTACCCGCATCTATACTGAGATGCCCATCTACTATTTTTACTAGGATAAATTCAAAGGGTAAGCCTTTCATTCGGTATTTGCCAACGTAATCTTCGAGGTTTACTTTTTCATCATCGTTACTGCTATCAATGGATTTGAAGTTGGTATTGAAAAGTATCAGTAAGGGATGTCCTTCTGCCTTCGGATTTTGAAATACTAAGTAGATGTCATGCAAACCATCTGTAGGAATCAACTCAATGTTTAGCGGTTTCGCTAAAAATCCTTCAGAAGGCTCAATGAAAGGGCTTTCTCCAATAATTTTCCCATCTGGAGCATCCAGATGTACCTCAATCTTAGCCCCGACAGCCATCATTTCTGTTTTGGGTACAGCCGTAAAAACTTTGAGCGATTTTATATCTCTTAAATCAATTTGTTTTAATGCCATATATGCCCCCGATTTCGACGGAGTAACAATACTTTCACCCTCAATTGTTACTTTATTTACGTTAAAATAAGAGTCAAATCCGTGTACGGGTACTTTAGCGTTACGTAAAACGAATGTTTGCTCTGCTTTCTGAGGTGCAAGTTCTTTGTATCCTTGATCTTCGTACGATGCTCTCAGTAAGTAGGTTCCATATCCTCTATCGTCTCGGGCTACTTTGGTGGTAAAACTACCTTTAACAGGTAGCACTTTTTGTGCTTCATCTGCTAAACTCAGGATATATTTGACCATTTCTGCGGCATCCTCTTTTGAAATAGCTGGGTGAGCTGACATCGCCGTTTCTCCCCAAACGCCACTACCACCATTAATTACTTTTTGTGATAATATCTCTAAAGCGGTTTTACTTCCCTTATATTTTGAGGCAACTGCCAGATACGTTGGTCCAACTGATTTTTTATCTTTATTATGGCACGATTGACAATCACTTAGTTCAATTAGCTTTAATCCCTTACTTTTAATTTCCGCAGATTGATGCCCCTGTGCGATGATATTCCGATCATAGCCTTCGGTTAAATAGTCAAATTTTACGGATACTTGGTCTGGTGAAATACGACCATTTGCCAAACTTCCATCTTCTTTATCCTTTACATTTACCTGATAATCAATAGATTTATTAGGAAAGAAGAAAGAACGGTTTCCTTTTGTAATATCAAAATTCAAAACGGGTGGCTCATTTCCTGCTGAAACTTCCATCGTTTGAGAACTAACTCCTCCTTTACTGTCCGTAACCGTTAGCCTAACCTGATAGAGACCTGCTTTTTGTAATACTACTTGAGCGTTCGGTGTTGAAATCGTTTGTCTGAAACTTTTATTACTTTTTGAAACAAGCGTCCATTGGTATTTCAATAAGTCTCCATCGGCATCACTTGTACCTTTGGACGACAAACTCAAAGCAAAGGGAATTGCACCGCTTCGTTTGTTTGCCGTCATTTGGATGTTAGGTTTACGGTTCCCCGAATTATATTCAATTCTCACCAACCGAGCATCATCGTTTTCTGAAAACCAGCTACTTCCGTATTCAAGAATGTACAAATCTCCCGTTGTTGAAAAATCCATATCAATCGGACTACTAAATTTATGGTTAGGCATAAGGCGTTCCATTGCCTGATAATTCCCGTCTTTATCCATGCTGACAGCCATTATCCACCCACGCATCCAGTCGTAGGTAAGCAATTTACCATCGTAATAATCGGGGAAAGGTCTTTCTGCATTTTTGAAATGTTCCTTGTAAAATACAGGCCCTGCCATGGCATTACGTCCGCCACTTCCCACTAAGGGAAATTCTTTAGACTCGCCATAAGGATACCAAATAAAGGCTTTTTGTGCTGGTGGTAATTCCGTTAATCCTGTATTATTAGGCGACGTATTGGTTGGCTTTTCAGCGTCCCATTTCTCTCCCGATTTTTTATTTACAAAATCATATCGGTTGTAAGGCTTATTGTCTGCCACAAAATAAGGCCATCCAAAGTTTCCTGCTTTTCTAGCTTGTCCTACTTCGTCATATCCTTCTGACCCTCGCTCTGGATTAGGCTTATTGGCATCTGGTCCAACCTCTCCCCAATATACGTAACCTGTTTGTTGATCTACTGAAATACGGTAGGGGTTTCGATGCCCCATCGAAAATATTTCTGGTCGAGTTTTAGTGAGTCCAACAGGAAATAGATTACCTTCTGGAATTGTATAACCACCTTCAGACGTAGGCTTAATTCGGATTATTTTCCCTCGCAAATCGTTGGTGTTAGACGCTGATTTTTGAGCATCCCAAGGTCGTCTTCCCAGAGCTTCATCCGTTGGAGAAAATCCATCTGAACCGTGTGGGTTTGTATTATCACCAGTTGATAAATAGAGATTGCCTATTTTATCCCATGCAATTGAGCCACCCGTATGGCAGCAGTCTTCCTGAAGTCTATCCACTTTTAGTAACTCTTTTTCAGACTCTAAAAGCAATTTTTCCCCATCTATTGTAAATCTTGACAAAACGCTGTAATCTCCTTTTTTAGAGGTATAATACAGATAAATCCAATGATTATTAGCAAAATTGGGGTCTTTATTCAACCCCATCAGTCCATGTTCGCTCATCAACTCTTTTCCATCTGAGTTAGTGTAATTGGTATTGACAGGAATATGGGCAATCGTTTTTAATTCGTGAGATTTGTTATTGAATAGTCTAACCTCCCCTTTCCTCTGAATGAAAAGTATCCTGTCTTTATCCAGCACACACATTTCGGTAGGTTCATCCAGCTTTTCTGCCAAAACAACTTTTAAAAAGCGACTTTCGTCTAGGGCGTTAGACTTTAACGCTTGTGAATATACGTAATTGTTTGACCATACGATGGTCATCAAGTACATCACAACTAGTGCGATGTACCTTTGAAATAGTTGTTTCATAAACCTTTATAATATTTTAACAGCCTTTAATGAAGTTTGTATCCTATCTATACACTGAACCGATTTAAGTTTGCAAAAAAATAATGTATTTTGCTGATAATTAGAACGTTGTACTTATGTCACTTTGCAAACTTGATACCTTTATTAGATTTTATGCACTCGGTAATCACTGGGTGTTAATCCTGTCTTCGTCTTAAAGAACCGAGTGAAATCACTTAATTCATTTCTCCCAATTCGGAACGCAATTTCGGAGATAGTGAGATTCGTTTGTTTAAGCAACACTTTAGCCTCTAACAACAACATCTCTTCCAATAAATCACGGGCTGATTTATTGGTTGTTTGTTTTACACATTTATTCAAATGATTTGGCGTAATGTTGAGCATTTCGGCATAATCTGAAATTTTATTTTTTTGAACAATGTTATTTGCTAGTGCTTTCTTATACTGCTCTGTTATCGAATTGGCCGCATTCGTTATAGGCGGTTTCGATGCTTCTACAAAAGGTTTTAGTTCTGTAAACAACGACCATAAATAGATTCTCAAAATATCAGTTCTACATGCGGCATCAGCATTATATTCTTGCACTAATCGTTCGAGTACATTGACAATATTACCCCGAGCTTCCTTACTGGTTTTAACCAATGGATAGCAATTAAATTCTAAAAATGGAAATTCTGTCAACAGTGAATAATGTGCTGTAACAAAGGTTAGTAGCTCTAAGGTAAAATGACAATAATATCCTTCAACGTCTTTCAAGGCAGAATTGAAGATTGAAATTTGATAGGACGGAATAAAATAAAACGTATTCTCGCCAAATTCATAGCTATCAAATCCATTACTACGAATGCTTTTCCCCTTAGTAAGATAGAAAAAGCTATAGACATTCATTCTTCTAGGTTGGGAATCTGATTTTAATGGAATTTTGGCTAAACGATGATATTCCTCTAAGCGATTGATATGAAAATATTTATGTGAACAACGATTTAGCATATCGACGGGAACACCATCAGATCGCAAAATGTTTTCTAACTCCATCGTGTCTATCGCTGGAACTAATTCATTCATAAGATGTTCGTTCATATTTTTTCTCATTTAACTTGTTATCTCAAAAATATTACCATTAGTTTAGCCTTATTAACCTAAATTTGTTCTTCGTGTTGGGCGACTTTTTTGGTTAAAAGACCATTGAATATAGCAACTAGTAAACACATTATTCCAAATGATACAAAGGCATATAGCATATTTCCTGTAATATTTCGCATTGCCGAAACAGCCAAAGGTGAGATAAACTGACCTAAGAAGAATCCACACGTCCAGAAACCCATTCCACGACCTCTAAATTCGAGAGGTACTTCGTTTAATGCCCATGCAATCAAAATTGGAATGGCCATACCTACTCCCAATTGCTGAATCCATGCAAAGAATATAGTAATCTCAATTTTTTGAGAAAGCCCAATGCCAATTAGCCCGATACCGATTAGGGTAAATAATAACGAAAACTGAAATTGAGGGCTTCTTACTGAAAAATACTTGAATAGATAAGCCCCTATTGGTACTGCAAGAGTGGCCAAAGCACTGTAAAACCCAATCTTTTGTTGATCAAAAATACCCATTACATTGAGTGCCATCGAAAAATGAATGATGTACACATTGTAAAGTATGGCAGCAACCATCGTCATCAGGGTGATTCTGATCATTATTTTTTTGGGTACTTTCACTACTAACTTATTTGAAACACTTGGCTTTTGTACGATTCTTTTAGGTTCGAATATGAAAAAGTAAGTAGATATTGTTACGACAAATGCAATTGAATATACTAAAAACGGATAATTCCAACCTAGACTAGATAAATAGCCACTTACCGAGAGTAACATAAAACCACTTACTGCTCCAGCTATACTTTGCCACATAAGCCATTTGGTACGTTCAGATTCCTCAAAATAGTCGCCTAAGAGGGTATTGGCTACTGTTAGAATGAATGCTTCTCCAATACCAAGCAACAATCTTCCTATCATCAATATCGTAAAATCCTCTATAAAAAATGGCAAGATTCCTCCGAATCCATAGAATAGGGTGAAAATTAAAAGTAATTTTCTTCTACCTAATTTATCTGTCAAGTATCCAGCATAAGGTGATAAAAATGCAACACAAATTCCGGGAGCAGCAACGATTAATGGAGCCAGCGTCATGATATTTGGAATATCATGGAAGTGCTGGATAAGCACAGGGATTACCGGCATCAATGCAACTATCGCCATCATAGGCAAAATACTAATGATTAATATTACCATGGCTTGCGGAAGCCCTGCTCTCTGTTTTTCCATTGTTTGATTTTAGTTAATGAGGGAGCGTAAAAGTCAAAAGCTTATGAGTTAAAGGCATTTTGTTTTGTCAAATCGTATTTTAAAATACGATTTAATAGAATACTGTTTGGAACAATGCTTTAAACTTTAAACGCTAGACTTTTACACCCCTTCATTGAAATTACCTATTATAATTTATAACTTAATGTTAAGAAGAATGATCGTGGTTGAACAGCGATAATTTGGAAAATTGAATTTGGATTCTCTGCTCGTCTTGCTGGGGTAAAACTGTTATGCCCAAAAGCATCAACTAGTGCTTTTTCTGAAGTTGCTTGCCAGTTCATTACTCCTAACTTATCTGTAAGGTTATTAATATTGGCAGTAAGCGATAATTTAGCACTTAATTCGTAGCCAACACTTAAATTCGTTTGTCCAAAACCTGGTAACGTGAAGGTATTTGCCATATTCGCTTGTCTATCTCCCATATAGCGATACGTTATCATAGCATATCCCTTTTTGAAATTATATGTAGGCGAAATATTAAACATCAATGTAGGTACATTTTCAGAAGTATTGCCATTATTATTTACTAGCACATCATCCTGAGCACCATTATTTCCTGTAACCCAACTTTGCCACGTTTTAGCACTTGATTTTTGTAAGGTAAAATTAGTATTAATAGCGAATTTCCTAGTAATTTCTACATTTGCTTCCGCTTCTAATCCAAAAGTTTCTAACTGATTATATACTACTGGTGTGTAATAGGATGTGTTATCGGCATTTTGAGCAATCAGCGATACAGGTATATCACTCAAACTACTGTAAAATGGAATCAATGATCCCGATACTTTTGCCGTTTTGAACTTGTATCCTAACTCAAATTGACTAACTGTTTGAGCCTTTACTTCTGGAGAAGCAGCAGATGAATTAAAATTATCAAAGTAGAACTGCATATCAGGAGCTTTTTTACCATTCGAATAACGTGCATACACTGAATTTGCATAATTAAACTTGTAATTTACCCCTGCTGAATAAGAAAATAAATTAAGCTGATTATCATACTTAACATCTTCACCTTTTACAAAATAGCCATTATCGTAGCGTGTTAATGGGTTATTATCTAAACCACCCTTGTCTGAATCTGCATTTTGCTTGCCTATATTATTGACACCTTTAACCCCGATATAATCATAGCGTAAACCTAAATCGATGTTTAACTTATCGGTTGCCTGGATCCCATCTGCGATGTAGCCAGATAATTGATTCATGGTAGCATTGAATGATTTAAACGAAAAACCGCCACCTGATAATTGTGCATATCCCTGAGGATTAGTTATTTGTACTTTAGCCGCATTCGGTAATGTAAGCGTAATATCTAGTGGTATTGAACGGCTTTGGATTGCTCTTAGCGAAGAGTTAGCTGTTCCATTGGGATCTGTACTAATGTCAGAGAAAGCCAAATAAGAGCCTAGTGTAATAGAGTGGTTTCCTACTTTTTTATTGAAGCTTATTTGGTCTATTAATTCGCTCAATTTTGTATTACTGTAGCTTGTGAAATTAAAGAGAACGCCATCTTTCATTGCACCTTGACTAGGAAGATTATTTTTTGTAACACTCCAGCTAGGACCTCTTGAAAAATCGGCCTTTACTTCAACAAGTTGTTGTCCTGTTTTTAAATCATTCATTGAAATGCTACCAGGAGAAACCATTCCCATTAATGCGTAGGTAAGTAAACTTGTTAAAGATGTTGGAGCTGTAAGAATCGTCAAATTCTGTTGGACTGTTTTATATGAACCTTTGATATTATTATTGAGAATCCATCCATTCTTAAGATGAAGATTTATTTCCGTTCCTAACGTAATATCGGTCGAATTAATCAAGTTTGATGGGTCAAAATTGTAGGTATCTTTAGCATTCCACAATGGATGTGAAGACGTGGATGCAGGAAGCATATACGTGTCTGTATTAGAAAAACCATCTACAAGAGTAGGGTTATCGTAATTCTTCGCTGGTAAAGCCTGTGGTGTGGCATTTTTATCATTTAAGTACTTTGCATAAACCTTTATAAAGCCGCCATTTGCCAAGGATTTAATAAAGTTTAACTTTAATTGTCCTCCTTTATTGAGAGCGTATCCAGGGTTTCTAGCACCATCTGATACTCTATAAAAACCACCTAAGTTATAATACCAATCTGAACCACCTACTTTACCTCCTAAATTGAAATCCAATTTATTATAAAGATTTGTTCCATTCCCTTCTAATCCTGCTTTATATACGATGGTGTTCACAGGCTTTTGACCTGTATTGGAAACATAATTAAAAATTCCACCAGGCGAGTTATTACCTGTAATGGAAGCAGAGCCACCTCTCACTGATTCTAAACGAGCCAAGGTTGCATCGGCTCTGTAGAAAAAGTCGGCTACAATATTTCCTGAAGATAAATTTGTCGTTGGTAGTCCATCTTCCATCAAGGCAACATAATAGTATCCGTTACCACCAGCTACACTAAACTGATTGGCATTAACTCCTCTTGAGAATACCGTATTACCAACCTCACCAACAGATGAATTCACATAAACACCTGGCGTATAACTCAATAAATCTGCCGCACTATTGGCACTAATTTTTGAGATCGATTTACTATTCAATGTACTAATCGCAATGGAAGATTCTAAGGCTGTTCTTTTATCGAACACACCCGTTACAATAACTTCATCCAGTGATTTCGTGATTTCATTGAGGGTAATCGTTAAAATCGTATTGTTTCCCAGCGTAATGCTTTGAGTGCTATAACCGATAAAAGAGAATAGTAAATTACTTCCTTTGTCTGCTTCGAGACTGAATTTGCCATCTTTATCAGTGCTTGTACCTTTGTTAGTGCCTTTAATAAGAATACTAACGCCAGACATTGCTTCCCCTTTTTCGTTGTTTACTAATCCTGATACCTGCATTTTTTGCCCAATTACATTGATACTAGCCGTAAGCGAAAATACAAGAACTATCAGTAATAGTCTATGCCACCTTGATTGAGTTTGGATAATTGTGTTCATACTTTTCTTATTGATTGTTTTTGAGACATATTTTATACCTTAAAAATTGAAATCGTATTATTTTGAAGAGTTTCAAGGGAATAATTTAACTTTTTCAATTTTTAATTTAACAAAATTAATATCCAATAAGATTTTGGCTTAAACATGATTACTCCATTGATTGACAATAACAATCAATTTGTATCACTTTCCTTAAATAGTAAAGATTCTTGTTGAGTTAATGCCAAAGTAGAGTCTATTCCTTCAAAATATTCATACCATGGACGAACTGATGCACTTATTATTTTTAATTAATTGCTATGATGCGATAGACGATGAATTTTAATGCAATTCTAAAGAGTGGTATTCAACCGATTGTCGGAAGATTTATCATTAACTATTTATAGGCCAGCTCTTCCAGTATAATAGGTTTGATAGCTGGAGTGACTATTGGGGAGTATGTATGGTAAGCTATTTTGTTAGTTTCTGGTTCTCTTATTTCTCATGTAATGGCTATACAAGATTCACTAATTCTTATGATTTAAATAGAGGGTTGTATTATAACTAATTTGAGTAGGCTTCTGTGTAAGTTTCATTTAATAGTTATTTCGCTACTTTGACACTAAAGTATTCATAATAGTTTCCCTGAAATACAGAGTTTTAGCCTAGTCTTTCCCCAAGCTAGTTTTTCTGAAAAGCTTTTCGGTATTTTTTTAAGTAATCCGACGGAGTTAATCCGAATAGTTTGGTAAACTGCTCCCTAAAGTACTTTATATCCTTAAAGCCCACTTCGTACGATACTTGAGAAATTGTTTGATTAGATGAAATCAAAATTTTTGCAGCTTTTCTCAAACGAATATATCGGATAAAAATATTGGGTGTTAGCCCAGAAACGGACTTAATACGGTTGTACAAGCTAGACGGACTCATACATAATTCCGACGCTAATACGCTTACATTAAATTCACTATCTAACAGTTTTTTTTCGATGATGTTAATGCAGTCGTCAATGAATTCTTTATACTCAGGTAATATTTTTTGAGAGTTCGACTGAAGTGTTACCTCATTAAAAAAGTATTCTTGAAGTACATTTCTATTTTTCAAAATCGAATGCACTCGGGCAATGAGCAACTCTTTTTCAAAAGGCTTGCC
This sequence comes from Flectobacillus sp., assembly GCA_029865665.1. The sequence goes on from JARXAV010000154.1 coordinate 20,578, forward strand.
TATGTAATCATCTACGCCCAACTCAATTCCTTGCAACTTCACTTCAGAAGAACTAGAAGCTGTAAGTAAAATAATGGGAATGTGTTTCGTATGCTCGTTTTGTTTTAATACAGAACAGACTTCAATACCGTTGATTCCTTGCATAAAGACATCGCAGATAATAATATCAGGTAGGTGTTCTACAACGAGTTCTAATCCCGTTTGACCATTATCCGCTTCAAATAAATTAAAGGTGTCATTAAATAACTGCTTCAAATAGTTTCTGATCTGAATGTCGTCATCAATAACGACCATCGTTTTAGAATGAGCAAAAATCGAATTGGCAATTTGCCCAAAATTTTCATGAATAGGTTCTTCCTCTTTGATTTCGCTATTTTGATTCAACTCTTCTAAAATCATATTACCCGTATAATCAGTTGCAGGATGTTCTTCTGGAAATAGGGCAGTGACTCTATCTTTGGGTAACGCAACCGTAAATTCTGTTCCTTTGGTAGAACTTGTATAATTGATTGTTCCTCCATGTTTATTGATATAGGTTTTTGTTAAATACAAGCCAATGCCAAAACCTTGTGAAGCTTTTGAACTTCGCCCTTGATAAAAAACCTGAAATAACTGATCGCCCACATCTTGTCCAATTCCGATTCCACTATCTTTTACTTTGAGTACTATTTGATTTTCTTGCTCTATTATTTTAACGGAAACATCACCGTCATTATTCGTATATTTTAAGGCATTAGAAATTAAATTGAAAATGGCGATTTCTAATTTTTCTTTATCCCCCCAAAATAGTACGTTGTCATTTTCGCATTCAAACTCGTAGTAAATGTTTTTGTCCTTTGCTTGATTGATGAAGCATAAATAGACCTCTTTACACAAGTTACCGAAGTTTAAATTGGTGTTATTTAGCTCATCATTACCCGATTCTGATTTTCTAAAAAGCAATAATTGGTCAACTAAGCTAAGTAATCTTCTTGCATTACGATAAGCAATCGCAAGGCTACTAAAGTCTTTACTTTTATGATTGATAATATCTTTTAAGGGATTGATTATGAGGGTTAAAGGCGTTCTGAACTCATGTGAAATGTAGGTAAAAAAGGCTAATTTACGTTCGTTCAATTCTTTCTCTTTTTCCGATTCAATTTTGGCAATTTCAACTTCGTAACGCAAGGCTGCCTGCTGATTTCTATATCGCTGGTAATAAAAAATCAAGGTCAATATCGCTAGTGTATAAATCAAATAAGCCCACCAAGTTTTGTACCAAGGCGGTAA